>WYBG01000373.1 GCA_011526015.1 Deltaproteobacteria bacterium
AAACGAATACCTCTAAGGTGCGCACCTTCAGGTTGGCGGTGGATTGGAAACCGTAGAGATTGATAGTTCCGTGTTCCTTTTCCACCCCGCGCAGGTAGCGGCGCTCGGTTTCATCGGCGTCCTGGAATTGGAGGGCAGCTTCCTGTTCGCGTTCGGCTTCTTTTTCCCCGAGTTTGGCGGCTTTTGCGCGTTCTTTCGCCTGCGCCTGGAGGATTTGCTGGTCTTCGTGCTCGGCAACGATTTCGCCCTTCTTGGCCGCCTTAGCGGTTTCCTCCGCCTGCACCCGAAGCGTTTCCCGGCCTTCGCGCTCGGCTTCTATTTCTCCCTCTCTCGCTGCCCGGGCAAACTTCCTGGCCTTCTTTTTGGTTTGAAGCGCCAGAAATACCCCGATCAGCGTTACGACTGCCCCGATAATCGCTCCGATCAAACCGATTAGGGCGGGGCGTTTTTCAATCCAGTGAAACAGAGAGTTATCATCCCCGGCGGCGGCTTTTTCAGCCTGGGAAGTTTCGTGGGCGGTATCTGCCGCAGCACTTTGGGAACCGGCAGCGCCAAGACTATCCGCTCCCTCCCCCGGCGCCGCCGCAGCATATCCGGCGATTAAGAACCAAAAGACCGCCGACAAAAAAATAATCGGCCAGATCGAGACGGGATATTTTTTCATCGCTCCAAACCTCTTGCCCGGCAGGTTTCTTTTGAATAACCACTATCAGCAAAATAAAGTGAAAGGAATATAATACTTTTCCCTGTTCCTGAATCAAAAAATCTATAAATTAGCGCGTAAAAGCGGTGCGGAGTGTTTGAGTGTTCAGGTGTTCAGGTGTGCGTGTTTTCGTGAGTTTTAGTGAGTCACCGTTATCCCGCTAAAAAAACAAAATACCTGAACACATGAACACATAAACACACGAACACCAAAAAGCGAGAGACAATGAATCCCGCGAAAACCAAGACCTTCTCCCCTCTCCTCGGCGCCCACACCTCCATTGCCGGGGGGGTGTTCAACGCCATCAAAGCGGGGCGGGAAATCGGGGCGGACGTGGTGCAGATTTTTTCCAAGAACCAGCGCCAGTGGAGTGGGCGGGCGTACTCGGATGAGGAACTGGCAACCTACTTCCGCCTGCGGGAAGAAACCGGCATTCAACCGGCCATGGTGCACGATACGTACCTGATCAACCTCGCCAGCCCCGATGCGGAAACGCTGAATAAATCCCTCGCCGCTTTCATCGATGAAATTCAGCGTACTTCAACCTTAAAAATCCCCTACCTGGTTGCCCATCCCGGCTCCCACGCCGGGGCCGGAGAAAAAACCGGGGTGCGCAGGGTGGCGGAGAGCCTGCGCCGCTGTTGGGAGTCCGCCGCGGTCTCCGGCGTAATCATCCTGTTAGAAACCACCGCCGGGCAGGGCAGCAACCTCGGCTATACCTTCGCGCAGCTGCGGGACATGATCGCCCTCTCCGGCGTCGAAGCGCACTTAGGGGTGTGCATCGACACCTGCCACGTCTTCGCCGCGGGGTACGACATCCGCACCGCGGAGGGGTGGGAAAAAACCGTGCAGGAATTCGAGCGGATAATCGGCCTGCCTAAGCTGAAAGCCTTCCATTTCAACGATTCCCGGCACGCGTTGGGCAGCCGCAAAGATCGCCATGAACGCATCGGCAGGGGCGAAATCGGCGCGGAGGGGTTCCGGCTTATCCTGAACGACGCGCGGGTCAACCGCCTGCCCATGATATTGGAAATTCCCGGCGGGCGCGACGCCGACAAAGAGGATTTGGATTTATTGCGCGGGATGGCGGCGGAGGGAACGTGATACACGAAATCGTAACCAGAGATAATTGGCAATTGCTAATTGGCAATTGGCAATTGCCAATTATTAAGACTTCAGGACCCTCTAACCGATGAATCTCACAGACCAACTCAAACAACAGGCCGCCTGGCGGGCGGCGGAGTACGTTCGATCCGGCACGATCCTGGGGCTGGGAACCGGCAGCACCACCCGGTTTGCGCTGGAACGGATCGCGGAATTGCTGAAGCAGGGGCAGTTGGAAAACATTCTCGGCATCCCCAGCTCCCTGCAAACCGAAGCGCTGGCCCGCTCCCTGGGTATCCCTTTAACATCCTTCGATGCGCACAGCGGGATCGATTTGACCATCGACGGCGCGGATGAAGTGGACCCGCGGTTGAACCTCATCAAGGGCGGGGGCGGGGCGCTGCTGCGGGAAAAAGTGCTGGCGCAGGCCAGCCGCCGGAATATCATCATCGTGGATGAGGGCAAGCTCTCCCCGCAACTGGGCAGCAAATGGCCGCTCCCGGTAGAGGTAGTTCCCTTTGCGTTAGGCGTGGAAATGAAATTTCTGCACAGCCTGGGCGCGAAAGTAAGCTTGCGCAAAAATTCCGACGGAAGCCCCTACCGCACCGACCAGGGCAACGCGATTTTGGACGCCGATTTCGGCCCGATTGCCGACCTGGAAGCGCTGGCGCGGCAGCTAAATCAACGCGCCGGGATTGTGGAGCAGGGGTTGTTTTTGGGATTGGCTACGGAGGTGATTGTTGCGGGGAAAAACGGAATTTCGCAATTGAAACGGCAAATCTGAAAATTTCTGCCGAGAGAACCTTGCGGAGGTTTAAAACCTCCGCAAGGTTGTGCTACTGAACAGAAAGAGGGCGTTATGGCAGAAAGTAAAAAGAACGTTTTTAGCGGTGGGGTTAGGTAGATTCCCGCATTCGCGCATAGGCGTAAACCCAAGCGTTTTACAACGTGCCTCCCAGAGTTCTTCCCTTTATAGACAGGTCTGTTGCGTTCTAATTACGCCGAAGGCGTTAGACGATGCCCCGTACGCAGTAGCAACTTTGTGTTTTGCAGCTCGTTATTGTCTTGCCCTTTTGTATTCTTTGATGATACGGGTATAGAGTGTTTAATGGTAATTGTATTTGATCCGACCAGGA
>WYBG01000374.1 GCA_011526015.1 Deltaproteobacteria bacterium
CAGAAGAGGCATAAACTGTTATTGGGGGAGGCATTGGGTGCAAGGTATAAGGTAAATGGTATGGAAAGTATCTTCCTTATACCCTATACCATACACCTCATACCCCATCATCGTGCCCCTACCGCGCTGCATTCCCGGCGCGTTCTTCCATGAAAAAGTCGGTATCGAACTCCCCGCTGAAGCCGCAAACCCCCATGCGCGGGGAATTGACCACCGGCAGCGCCATTTCCTCCCCGCACTCATGCTTTTTCAGGCATTTCTCGCAGTAAAAAGACTGGCAGTCGCTGCAAAATTCTTCCGCCTTTTTTCCACAGAACGCGCAGGTGAATTCCGGGGGATTGTTCCGCGCCAGGATGCGTATCTTTTCCCCGGCTAATTTTCCGGGGCGCTTTGCCATCACTTCCCCTAACAGATCGGTGCTGGAGCCGAAGTCATAGGTATATTCGAAGCGGTCTTTCACGTCCAACACTTTTTTGAGCTGGATGTCGGTTGACTCGGATTCCAAATCCGCGCCCCAAAAATCATCTTCCGGGGAGTCCGAGTAGCGGGTTCCATGGATGTTGAATTCGCTCAGGTGCCCGCAGCACTCCAGCCAGATATCGCGCAGGAATTTATCCAGATGGGAAAGGGTAATGGCGTCGTTTACCTCCAGGTGCAGCCAGTACGGGGCGTCGTGGTACCAGCTGCTTCCGGTAATTTTAAGATGATAGACGGAGGATTTTCCCTTTGCGGCGGTTTCCTGTGCGTCTCTTTCTTTTTTCGCCGGGCAGGAGGCCAGGTGCCGGCTCATCGAGGAGCCCGGGAAGGATTTCATGCAGAATCGGCAGTATCCATCGCTTTTCTTTGCCATATCGTTTCTCCCGAAAGTGATTCGGAAGTAAATCTAAGCAACCATATTCAAACCGGGCAATAGTTTTTTAGAAATTTATTGCCGCGCGTTTTCTTTTTTGCAAAGAAAAGCGGATTTTTCAATTATTGACAATTCTTATTTCGCCCTTTATATTTTAACATGCTGAGAAAAGATCAAAAAATCGCAAAAAGCAAGAATTCAATTAAAGTTGAAGTATCCATTATTATACTAAAAGAAAATGGCAATTTCGTGGCTTACTGCCCTGCACTTGAACTATCGTCTTATGGAGATACGGAACAAGAGGCCAGGGAAGCTTTTGAAGAAGCTCTGGAAATCTTTCTTGAAGAAACCACTCATAAGGGCACACTTGAAAAAGAACTGCTGAAACTTGGTTGGATATTACAACAAACACCAAGAGTAAATTACCATCCACCGAGAATCTCTGAAAAGAAATTATTTCAGTTGCTGAAATCAAAAGCCCATAACGTGATCAATGAAAAAGTCGCAATTCCATATTAATTTGGCGGTAACGAGATGTAAGGCCGATACCAACCAGCACCTTCAGAAAATTTCTTAAACACATCGGCTGTATCTACGTCAGAACGAAAGGAAGCCACGAAGTATGGGACAGAAAAGAGAAGCCGTTGCCACGTCCGATAATTTTTCGCGGCTCAAAAAAAGAAATCCCTCCAACACATATCAGAACTAATTTAGCGACTCTTGGCATTTCCATCGAAGAGTTTGAAAAGATTATCAAAGAGCTTTAATTCCTTTGCAGAATAAATTTTGCGGCAAAGCCCCAACAACGGGTAAACCACTCCTTATGGAGTACTCCTGTTCTTTAACTTCTGCCTTTTCAAAACGCTACTCCCACAACACCCGCTCCCACTTTCCCTTCTTGAGCCGCAGCCAGACCGCTTTTTCCCGGTCGGTGCGGTATATCCGGCTGCCGTAAGCGGCCAGGCGTTTCAACACCTGGGGGGAAGGATGGCCGAATTTGTTCCCGGCTCCCGCGGATATCCCTGCGTATTCCGGGTTCACCAGGGCAAGGAAATCCTCCGTGGTGGAGGTAATGCTGCCGTGGTGCCCCACCTTCATAAAATCGCTTTTGAGAAGCTCCTGCCAGAGCTGCAAATACGCCTCCGCCTCCCTTTCCGAATCACCCGGAAACAGCAGGGTATGGCCGCGGTGGTTCACCAGCAGCGCCAGGGAGTAGTTGTTCAGGTTCATTCGGGCGGAGTCCGCGGTTTCCAGCGCCTCTGAAAACGGGCCTAAAGAGTACACCCGGGTTTCCTCATCCACAACCACGCGGTCGCCGGGATTCAGGAGCCGGTGCGGGACCTGGAACCGCTTCAGCGCCTTCAGAAGACTGTCATTCCAGGCATCCGCCAGCGGCAGGGGCGGCGGCAAATACACCGAATCGACCTTCGCGTATTCCAACAGCCGAAAGGTTCCCCCGAGGTGATCCAGGTGGGGATGGCTGATAAACAGTTTGTGAACCCTCTGTTTATTCAAATATTGCAGGGCAGGAATCAACGCCGCGTCCGCCGCACTCCCGTATTCGCCGGCGGGGCCGGCGTCGATCAGCAGCACCTGTCCCTGCAGGGTGGTAATGAGGGCGGCGTCTCCCTGCCCCACGTCTAACAGCAGCAAATTGAAATAGGGCGTCTTGAACAAATGAATCGCCCCCCAGGCGACCACGAAAAACGCGCAAGCGGCGGCGAAAATTTTCCGCAGCGACGCATTTTTGAAATGGAAGAGCAGCAGCACCAGGGAGAGGTAAATAAGAATCTCGAGCCAGCCAAAAGCGGCGATATTGAAATAAGCCGTGGGCAGGTTAGCCGCCCAGTTCACCAGTTTGATCAGTACGGCGATCAGGAAGGAGAGCAGGTTGGCAAAGAGATCGGTTAATACGGGGCTGAGGAAGCTCAGGAGCAGGCACAAAAATCCCCCCGCCACGATGATCCCGATGTAAGGGATGACCGGGAGGTTAAGCAAGAAAGAGACCAGGGAAAACTTGTGAAAATAGTGCATCGCCAGGGGAATGGCGCCCAATTGAGCGGCCAGGGAAACCAGGAACGGCGCAATCAGCCAGCGGGTCAGGCGATGGCGCCATTTTTCATTTTCCAGGTATTCCAGGAGCCGGTCGGCCTGCGCCTGCAATTTGGGGTAGAAATAAACGATGGCCAGCACCGCCGCAAAGGAAAACTGGAACCCTACCCAGAAAAGCTGCTGCGGCTGGAACAGCAGGATGATCAACCCCGCGGCAAAGAGATAGTTGAACACCGCACCCCGCCGTTCCAGGTTGATGGCGACAAAATAGAACGCCGCCATCAGGGTGGCGCGCGCCACCGGGGGCAGGGCGCCGGTGAGGAACATGTAAACCACCAGCAAAGCGACCACCAGGAGGTTGCGGTGTTTGAAGTAGAGGGGCAGGAAAGAGAGCAGGAGATAAAAAATCAACGCCACAAATCCCACGTGTAGCCCGCTGATCGCCAGCACGTGCATCACCCCTGCTTTTTGGAAATCTTCCACCGTTTCCCGGCCCAGGTCTTCCCGCACCCCTAACAGCAGCGCCTTCAAAAAGCCGGCCGCGGCGGGAGGAAAATGCGCCTCTAATTTCCCGATCAGTTTTTGCCGCAGGGGATAAAAGAGGCGGTTTTCGGCGGAAAAGCTTGCGGCGGCGGGCTCGACCCCCACTTGCAGGGAATCAGCGAGCCGGCACATTGCGATCACGCCACGCCAGCGCAGAAACTCCCCGTAATCGAACTGGCCGGGGTTGCGGCGCTCCGGCAAAGGCTCGATCCGCGCCTTGCGCAGGCTGAGGAGTTGCCCGGGGACGATTTTGCGCGGGTATTGATAAGGAAAGTAGAGCAGGATTTGCCCGGAGATTTCAAGGGCCACGGAATCGCGAACCAGCTCCCGCAAGGCCAGCACTGCCCGAACCCGGTAGGTTTCCTCGACGCTGCGGATCTCCCCTTTCAGGGTATCTGCAATGATGGGAAGGTGAGCAAGCAAGGGATTGGACAGATGTTTTTCTTTCCAGGCCGCGAGCCGGAAGATGCCCATCAGGAAAAACAAAATCAGCAGCACGGTGAGGGAGAGATTCCCCCGCAGGCGGTTTTTAAAAAAGACCGCCAGGGCAAAAACAAAAACCGCGCTGAAGGCCGGGGCGATCCAGAGGGAAGGGAAAGCCGCCAGGCGCCCGACCAGGATTCCCGCGGAAAACGCCAGCCCCAAAGGCAGGAAAGGCATTTTTGCCGCAGCGCCAAAGCGGGATAAGGATCGGGCCATGGGCGATTCCCCTGTCAAATATCAGAAGAACGAGATTGGGAATTGGGGTTGAAAAGAAACGTATTTCGTAATGCGTA
>WYBG01000375.1 GCA_011526015.1 Deltaproteobacteria bacterium
CGTGGCGGCCATCCGGGAAAAAGAGATCGAGGTGCAAACTCCCGAAGGCCGCTTCACCCTGGAAAACGATTTTGTGCTGGCCATGACCGGCTACCATCCCAATTATGAATTTTTGCAGCAGGTTGGCGTCGAGATCGAAGATGATCCCTTCAAAACCCCGCGCTTCGACTTGAACACCTTCGAGACCAACCGCAAGGGGGTGTTTTTGGCCGGGGTGGTCTGCGGCGGCCTGCACACCGGGCGCTGGTTCATCGAAAACGCCCACGACCACGCGGTTAAAATCTTCGATTGCCTGGAGGGGAAGGGCGGTGTTCGGGTGTTATAGTGTGTAACACTTTCCACTGAAACACTAAAACACGAACTTCCTTAAAGCACAAATTTAAACCCTTAACGCGCATAGAGGAGATTACCATGTCCCAATACGCCCATCCCGAAGCGTTGGTGAGCACCCAATGGGTGGCAGACCACATCAATGATCCGCAGGTTCGGATCGTGGAGTCGGACGAGGACGTGCTGCTTTACCGCACCGGCCATATTCCCAACGCGGTCAAGATCGACTGGGAGCGGGATTTGCAGGATCCGGTGCTGCGGGATTATATCAGTAAGGAACGCTTCGAGCAGTTGATGGCCGAGAATGGGATCGCCAACGATACCAAAGTGGTGTTCTACGGCGACAAGAGCAACTGGTGGGCCTGTTACGCTTTCTGGGCTTTCAAACTCTTCGGCCATGAGAATTGCGCGGTAATGAACGGGGGGCGCCAAAAGTGGATTGAAGAGGGCCGGGAACTGTCCAAAATCGCGCCCAAATACCCTGTAACCGGTTACCGGGTCAAAAATTTCAACGAGAAAGCCATCCGGGCATTCCGCGACGAGGTGCTGAAACACCTCAAAAGCGGCAAACCGCTGATCGACGTGCGCTCCCATGACGAGTACACCGGCAAATTGCTGCACCTGGAAAACTATCCCCAGGAAGGGGCGCTGCGGGGCGGGCACATTCCCGGGGCCGGCAACGTGCCCTGGGCTACTGCCGCCAACCCCGACGGCACTTTCAAATCGGCTGATGAATTAAGAGACATCTACCGGCGGGAAGTGGGTTTGCAACCGGGTGATGACGTGATCGTCTATTGCCGGATCGGGGAGCGCTCCTCGCACACCTGGTTCGTATTGACCTACTTGCTGGGATTCCCAAAAGTGCGCAATTACGACGGCTCCTGGACCGAATGGGGCAACATGGTGCGCGCCCCGATCGAGAAACCGTAACGAAATAAGTAGGCAGTAGGCAGGAGCAGCCGGAGTGCTCCAAAGGAATGGCCTCGCCACAAAACTTCAGTTTTGCAGGTGCAATAACATTGCCTACTGCCTACTGCCTCTTTTTCAGAGGGAAATACCGATGTCCCGATTGGAAGAAATCCTCGACAATTTTCAGGCGCTGGAGGGCGAATTTCGCCTGGAGCTGCTGTTAGATTACGCCGAAAAGCTGCCGCCGCTGCCGGAGAAATATCAATCTTTAGAAGAGAAAACTGCGCACAAAGTGCCCGAGTGCCAGACCCCGGTCTCCCTCTGGGTAGAGGTGGTTAAGGGCAAGGTGCAAATTCACGCCGAGGCGCCGCGGGAATCGCCCACGGTGCGGGGGTTTGTTTCCCTGCTGATTTCCGCGTTCAACGGCGCAACCCCCCAGGAGGTGCTGAATGCTCCCGCGGATGTGCTGAGCCGCAGCGGGCTGGCCCACGCCATCGGCATGGTGCGCACCCGGGGATTGAGCGCCATTTTGCAGCGAATCAAAGCAGAAGTGCGCCGGGAAAGCGCTTCGGGTTAAAAGATATCAACGCAGCAGTTGATTCCTCGCCCGCAGCGCTCCCGACGCCTGACCTGCTGATGCGGTATTCCGGTTACACCCCGTTTAATTGCTCGCCACCATTTGTTTCGCTTTACCTCGCACGAAGGCGTAGTTCATGCTGTTCAGGGTATTATGGTTGGCCACGGTCGTGAACATGGCGCGCGCCTGCTGCGGGTCGCCCTTGCCCTGGTACGCCAGCGCCAGGCGGTATAGATTATAGGGATCCTGCTGGTTGGCCTGGCGGAGCTCTTCCAACGCCTTGTCGTAATTTTTCTCTTGCAGCGCAATCATTCCCGCGGCCTGGTGCGCCAGCCAGATCTGGAAGCGATTATTGACCGCGTACACCTCTTTGCGGAGCGTTTCGGCGGCCTCTTTGGCAGCGGCAAGATCGCCTTTCATCGCCGCCGCGTAAGCGCTGTTGAACATGGAAAACCGGCGGTTGTTTGCCTTTACGGCATCAGAGAGAGCCGATTCCTGAACGACCTTGCGGGCCTGGTCGTATTTCGTCTTTGCCTCATCGAACTTGCCCGTTTCGATCAGAATATTGCCCATCAGGGCGAGGTCGCCGGACATGGCCGCGGCATCCTTGATCTTCTCGGCAATGGCATATTGCTTCTGTAGCATTTCCAGCGCCTTGTCCATTTTGCCCTCGTCCGCATAAGATACCGCCATGCTAAAATAAGCGGCGCGGCGCTCTCCGTCATCGCGGGCGGTTTCGTAGAGTTTTTGAAGCTGCTTGCGAGCCTCGTCATGCTTCCCCATGAAATTCAGGTTGGTAGCGATTCCGGTGTGCGAGGCCACAAATTGCGGATCGATCTTCAGGGCCTCCTGGTATTTTTGAATCGATTCGGCATAGCGCCCGATTTTCATCAGCAATTCCGCATAGGAATCGTAAGGATTGGGATCGTCGGGGATCAATTCCACGTACTTTTTGAAAGTTTTTTCGGCGTCATCATATTTTTCCAGAAAACGGTAAGCGTAGCCGAGCTGGTTATAAGGCTGGGAATAAGCGGGATTGATCTTCACCGATTTCTCATAGATTTCGATCGCTTTGGCATAATCTTGCAGGCCGAAGTGATAGTTTCCTAAGAGGGTCTGCGCCCGCTCATCGGCGGGATAGGCATCGCAGAGTTTCTGGTAAATTTCTCCCTGTTTAGCGGGGTTGCCGGTAGCCCCGGCCTGAACGCCCATGATCCACCATTTCTCGCCCTCAGAAGCTTTATCCGCTAATGCAACCGCTTTGTCGAGATTCTCGAAGAACCCTTTAGCGCTGGGCTGGGCGTTAGCCAGGAAGAGATAGGCAAGCGCAAAATCGGGATCTTTGGCAACCGCCTGTTCAAAATACTGGCGGGAATTCTGGGCGCGCAGCTTCTCGAAAAGGTCGCGCCCCTGTAAAAACGTCTTCCGGGCTTCCTCCGACTTTGTAGTAATGGGAATTTTTCCCTCCTTCTGCGGATTGGCAATTCCGCTGCTAATCAGCAGCATGGAGAAAAACATTCCGATGAGTAACAAAGAAACAGGGTGGCAGCGTTTCATGGCAGCCTCCAAGATTAGTTTAACCTGGGTGAATTAATGGCACTCGTTCCTTAACGGAACGATATGAGTAAAGTTGCTGGTAGCCCTGAAATAGGTAATGCTGCCATGCTATTCGACCGCCTGCTTTGTCATTCCCGCATGTTTTAAGCGGGAATCTATGGCTTTGTGTCTGTGGATTCCCGATAACTCCGGCCATCCGGGGCGGGAATGACAATCTGCAACAGCCTCAAGGCCGGGAGGAATGACGCCATCCACCCCTTTAAGCAGCATTAATCGTTTAGGACTACCAAGTTGCTTTGGTGCAGGAAGGCGCAAAAAAATCGTCGGGTGAAACCCTTGCAACAATGAAGGCCGTCTCTTCGACTTCAATAACAGCCCTGACGAATAGATTTTTTTCGCGCAAAAATTTGCATAGTGGAAAGGGTTTGCAGGGGTTGATCAATTTTTTATTCACTTCAATTTTCGCCTTGTTGAATTTGGGTTTTTTTTTATCTTTTTCGAAAAACCTTCAGGTGCGCAGATGCCGCAGTCATTCCCCGATGATATTTCTACTGATTTTTTGAAGGCAATTTCGACCCGGAGAGTGTGAATCAGTATCAGCATCTTGA
>WYBG01000376.1 GCA_011526015.1 Deltaproteobacteria bacterium
CATCAAAAGTGCGCTTAACTGCCTTTCCCCTGCTTTTCGGGCAAGATATGGATAAATACCGGCAGGCTTTTATGCCCTTCTGCCTGGAGGTTGGAATCGATATTCACCTGGGTGTTGTGGCGCCCGGGCTCGGAGGGAACCAGGTCAACCCGCACCAGGTGAGACTTGCCCGGCGGGATGGTCACGGTTTCCGGAGAAATTTTGATAAATTTGCTGTCAGTGCTGATTTTGGTGATTTCGACCGCCTGTTCGGTGGTATTTTCGATCTCGAAATATTCGGTAACGGTGGTATCCGGCTGCAAAGCAACCTGGTAAAAATTTACAAAATTGGGGGTAATGTTCAGTTCCGTTATCACGTTGGCCTGCGCCGTAAAGGTAAACGAATTGGGTTCGATATTCTTAAATGTTACCTTGATCGTTTTGCGAACCACCCCGTTAAAACCGGCGGTTTTCAAGGAAAATGGTATCACCGCGGTTTCCCCGGGGGCGTACACCATCTTGCTGGGGGTGACCGCCGTGCAGCCGCAGCTCGGCCGGATCGCTTCGATTTCCACCGGAGCGGAACCCCTGTTTACAAACTCTATTTTCCCTTCCGCCACCTGCCCCTGGGAAATTTTACCCAGGTCGATGACTTTCGGGTGTAAGAATTCAACGGGAGCGTTTGCGTTTTCCGGCTGCGCCATTAGAATGAACGCGCTGGCTGCCAGCCAAATTAAACCGATGAACGTCTTCATAATTCCCTCTCGTATGTTTTGAGTTGGGTTAGCAGTTCATTAAAATCATCCGGTAAAGGCGCCGTAAATTCCATCTGTTGTTTAGAAACCGGGTCATTAAAGCATAATCGGCAGGCGTGAAGCGCCTGCCGGTTCATCAGGCTCAACAAATATACGGCAATTTTTTTTTGAGATAAAGCAGAAAGACGATTTAGCTGCTTGTTACGCCCGGCGTATTCCGGGTCGCCAAAGACCGGGTGGTGCAAATATTGAAAATGAATGCGAATCTGGTGGGTTCGGCCGGTCTTCAAGCGCACCCGCACCAGGGTCAGAAACGAAAAATGCTCCTCTACTTCGAACAGGGTGAGGGCCGGTTTGCCCTGTTCGGTCACGGTAAATTTTTTCCGGTCGGACTTGCTGCGGTTGACGAAAGTTTCAATGCGGCCCTCCCGTTCCGGTAAACGTCCCCACACCAGCGCCAGGTATTCCCGCCGGGCGGTTTTTTCCGCAAACTGGCGTTGTAAATCGATGTGGGCGGCATCGTTCTTGGCGACCACCAGCAAGCCGGAGGTGTTTTTATCCAGGCGGTGAACGATCCCCGGCCGCAACCGCCCCCCTACCCCGGAAAGATCTTTACAATGATACATCAGGGCGTTGACCAGGGTGCCCCGCGGCACTCCCGCCCCGGGATGCACCGCCATCCCCGCCGGCTTGTTGAGCACCAGGAGATTGGAATCTTGGTAGAGGATTTCCAGGGGGAGATTTTCCGCTGCGATGCCGGTCTCCCGGGGAGGCGGCAACTCCACCTCCACCCTGTCTTCCCCTGCCAGCTTGTGGGAAACTTTAACGGTGCGGGCATTTACCCTGACCAATCCCTCCCGGATCAGTTTCTGAAAAAATGAACGGGAATAATCCGGAATCTGCTGAGAAAGGAAAACGTCGATCCGCACCGGCTGTTGTCGCGCTTCGAGCACGAAGTTGTATTTCTTCCCCGCCGGCATTGTCCACTCCTCTGGCATTCAACTCCCAACGCGAAGCTCAATATACACAACTGACATCATGCTTCTTCTTGAGCGGGCTTGTTATGGGATGCTACAACAGGGGGATAATCGAAGAATGCGCTGAAAATGATAATCAGCATTCCCAGGGAAACCGCCATATCGGCAACGTTGAACACCGGCCAGCGATACATGGAGTATTGCGGCAAGTTCCAGAGCAGAAAGCTTCCACCGGAAAGGTGGATATCAAAGAACTCAACGTCGAGAAAATCGACCACCCGGCCCCGCAAAAAGCGGTCGAACAGGTTGCCGAACGCCCCGCCCAGGATTACCGCAAAGGAAATCCGCATGAAAACGTGCGAGCGGAGCTTGAAGAGATAATAAAAAATGACCAGAACGGCAAAGATGGATAAGATATTGAATAAAATTTTATTGTCAATTTCGATCCCGAAAGCCATGCCGGGATTTTCGACATAGGTCAGGCGCAGAAAATCACCTAACAACGCTATAGAACCGTGCGGCTGCAGATAGACAATCGCCAGAAACTTGGTGGCCTGGTCCAGCAAAAAAACCAGCAGCACAATCAGGAGGGTGCCAATCACTTTTCTGTTTACCAGGAAACTTTTTTCGATCATGCTATGCCTTTGCCTGGGATTCTTTCAGCTTACAGGGAACACAAATCCGGGTGGTGGGCACGATTTCAAGCCGTTTTTCATCGATCTCGCCTCCGCAAACCCGGCAGATGCCATATTCATGCAAATCGATCCGCTGCAACGCCTGCTCGATCTGCTGAAAATACTTTTCTTCCCGGGAAAGGAACAGAAATGCTTTTTCCCGCTCCATCGCGTCGGTTCCCTGGTCGGCCATGTGAAAGGCATAGCCGGAATGATCGCCGTAACTGTCCCGGTAGTTCGATTCTATGGTTATCTCACGCAACCTTTCGATTCGTTCAAATACCTCGGTGCGCTTCTCGATCAGAACGTTCTTAAAATGCTCGATTTTCTTCTCATCCATCATATGCCTCTCAAAGATTAGTTTCGGGAATCTATCAAGAATCTTCTTCCTGATATTCGACCCGGCCACTGCTCTCCGCCTTCCCCACGTTGGTATTTTTCTTCTTTTCTTCCAGCTTGGCTTCCACGGTGGTTTCCGTGTGGGGAACTGCCTCCAGGCGCTCTTTGGGAATGGGTTTCCCGGTAATCTTGCAGACTCCGTAGGTTTTCTGCTTGATGCGCTCCAGGGCGCGATCTAAGTAGCCTACGAATTTCTGCTGACGGGAGATCATCAGGTAGAGCATCTCCCGTTCCATCGCATCGGTGCCGGAATCGGCCATGTGGTAAGTATAACCTTCCGCCTGCTCCTGGGCGTCTTCCAGGCGGCTGTTCATCTGGTCGATGTCCTCTAAAGCCTCGCCTCGCCTTTTAAGGATGAGTTTTCGGAAATATTCCAGTTCCTCGTCCGAAAGATAGGTTTTTCGAGAAATCGCTTCTTGAACCGGGGTACTATCGGCAACTATTTTCGTTTTGGCTTTACGCTCGCTCATAAGGCTCCTGCTCCAATTTATCCTGGTTTATTCCTTGAATTCGCCAAAAGTAATAAGTTTTTGTCGAAATGCAAACAGCTAAATTTTCCATTTTCAATTTTCGACTTTTTCAATGAGCACCGGGAAGGTCTCCGCGTCGATGGCAATATCTACCCCGCTGCGGCCGCCGGGGAGGTGGTTTTGCAGGTCAATCGCCAGGGTTTCGGATTTGATGTACTCGGACATCTGCCGCGCCGCCCGGTCGATCTTTTCCGGGGCCTGGTAAAAGATTCTGATGCGGTCCAGCACCTGCAAATTGGAATCCTTGCGCAGGTTTTGAATGCGGTTGACGAATTCCCGGGCAATCCCCTCCATTTCCAATTCCGGGGTCACCACGGTATCCAACCCCACCACCAGGCTGCCTTCCCGCGCCACCGCCAGGCTCCCTTTCTGGAGATCGTAAATTTCCAGGTCCTGTACATGAATAACTTCCTCACGTCCCTCCAGAGAGATACCCAATTGCCCGTTCTTCTCCAGTTCGTTGATTTCCCGGTCTTCCCAGGACTGGATGATCTCGGCGACGGTCTTCATCTGCTTGCCAAAGCGCGGCCCCAACGCTTTGAAATTCGGCTTCGCCCGGCGGCTGACCAATTTATCCAACCGCTCCGTTACGGTAACGGTTTTAACGTTGATCTCTTCTTTGATAATATCCGCCATGTTCCCGACCGCTTCCAGGGTAGAGCGGCTGGAACTGGAAACCACCAGTTCCCGGAGGGGCTGGCGTACTTTCAGTTTGGTGTCGTTGCGCAAGGCGCGGGCTACCCGCACCACCTTCTGGGCGGCTTCCATTTTTTCTTCCAACTGCGGGTCGCGCAGCGCTTTTTGGGCCGCGCTGAGCGCCGGAAAATCGCTTAGGTGCACGCTTTCGGGCATATCCCCGGTGCGGAGATTCTGGTAAAGCTCCTCGGCGACGAAGGGGATCAACGGCGCCGCCAGTTTGCTGAGGGTCAGCAGAACTTCATAGAGGGTATGGTAGGCGGCCAGCTTGTCGCTGCTCTCGCCGCTTTTCCAGAAACGCCGGCGGTTGCGGCGCACGTACCAGTTGGAGAGGTCGTCGATTACAAAATCGGAGATGGGACGGGCGGCGCGGGTAATATCGTAATTCTCCATGCGCTCGCGCACTTCCTCCACCAGGGTGTAAAGCCGGGAGATGATCCAGCGGTCCACCTCCGGGCGCTTTTCCACCGCGACGGGGGTCGATGCCGGGTCGAACCGGTCGATGTTGGCGTAGAGCGCAAAAAATGCGTAGGTATTCAGCAGGGTATCGAAAAATTTGCGATAAACCTCCTCGATCCCCTGGGGATCGAAGCGTTTGGGCAGCCAGGGGTTGGTGGTGGTCATCAAATACCAGCGCAGCGGGTCCACCCCGTAGGCGTTGATCACTTCGAAGGGTTCCACCACGTTGCTCTTGGATTTGCTCATTTTCTGGCCGGTTTTATCCAGAATCAGGTCGTTGACAATGATATTCTTGAACGCCGGTTTGCCGAACAGCGCCGCGGCGATGTTGTGCAGGGTATAAAACCAGCCCCGGGTTTGATCCACCCCCTCGGCGATGAAATCCGCCGGGAAACTGCTCTCGAACAACTCCTTGTTCTCGAACGGATAGTGAAATTGGGCAAACGGCATCGCCCCGGAGTCGAACCAGACGTCCACGATTTCCGGGGTGCGGCGATAGGTTTTCCCGTTGCGCTCGAACACGATCCGGTCCACGAAGGGGCGGTGGAGGTCGATCTCCGCCAGCTCAGCCGCGGGAATGCGGCGGCCATCGGGGTGCTCGTAGATGCCCTCTTTCAATTCCGCAATCGAGCCGACCGCGAACATATCCTCCCCTTCCTCGCTCACCCAGATGGGCAGCGGGGTTCCCCAGTAGCGGTCGCGGGAAAGCGCCCACTCCTTCACCTCTTCCAGCCAGTTGCCGAAGCGCCCACCGCCGATTTCCGGGGGCTGCCAGTTGATCTGCCGGTTCAACTCAACCATTTTCTCTTTATACGCCGGGGAATTGATGAACCAGGACTCCCGCGCAAAATAGATCACCGGGTTGCCGGTGCGCCAGCAGTGCGGGTAACTGTGCACGTAATCGTAGCTGGCGCGGTAAATCTTGCCCATGCGCTTCAGGGCCTGGATAACCTCTTTATCCACCCCTTCTTCGGTGCGGCCGTCGCCGTAGGTAAAAGTTTTGACGGTTCTCCCGGAAAACTCCCCTACCGCATCGGTAAATCGCCCGCCCGGGGTCACCGGCTGGAGGATGGGCAGGTTGAAGAGTTTGGACATCTCGTAATCATCCTGCCCGAAGGCGGGGGCCAGGTGAACGATGCCGGAACCCTCTTCCGTGGAGACGAAACTGCCCGGCAGCAGGGTAAGCGCGTTGGGATACTTCCCGCGGTCAATGGGCAGGAAATCGAAAATTTGCCGGTACACCGTGCCCAGCAGGTCTTTGCCCTTGAACACTTCCAGCACTTCGAACTCCCCTTCCAGAACGTCCACCCGGGAGGAGGCCAGCAATAATTTATCCTCTACAACCTGGTGAGCCTCGCCCTGCTTGATCTTGCGGGTATTTTTCACCAGCAGGTAATCGATGTTCTCCCCCACCGCCGCGGCCACGTTGGAGATCAGCGTCCAGGGAGTGGTAGTCCAGATCAACAACTGCGCGTCTTCCAGGGCTTTTTGAGGAGAAGAAACCACTTTTACATTGATGAAGCAGTTGGGGTCCTGCACCTCTTTGTAGGCCTGGGACAGCTCGTGGGAACTGAGCGGCGTTTCGATGGTGGGCGATTGGGGAACGATTTTGAAATCTTTGTAAATCAGCCCCCGGTCGAAAATCTGTTTCAGCGCCCACCACACCGATTCCACGTACTCATTGTGGTAAGTGATGTAGGCTTCGTCCAAATCCAGCCAGTAGCCCATCCGGTCGGTCAGTTTTCGCCAGCCCCCCTCCATTTCGATGTGTTTATTGACCAGGTCGCGGCACGCGGTGTTGAATTTTTCGATGCCGTAGGATTCGATCTGGTTTTTCTGGGTAAGCCCCAGCTCCTTTTCCACGGCGATCTCTACCGGCAGGCCGTGGGTATCCCAGCCGGCTTTGCGGGGCACCTGAAAACCGCTCATGGTCTTGAAACGGCAGACGACGTCTTTGATGGTGCGGCTGAGCACGTGATGAATGCCGGGGCGGCCGTTGGCCGTGGGCGGCCCTTCGTAAAAAATGTACAGGGGCCGATTTTGCCGCAATCGGATGCTTTTATGGAAAATATCATGGGTTTTCCAGAAGCCCAGGATTTGCTCTTCTAATTGAGTAATCGAGGTTTTTTCTTTGAATTCCTTGAACATATCGTCGAATCCTGACGGTTTAAAGTGGAAGTGAGAAGGAAAAAGGCAAAAGGGAGATGCGCCTTTTAGTTTTATTGGTTTTCTTACGCGCATTCCGCGCTCTGCGCCAAAACCATGGCAGGCGGGCACGCTCCCCAAAAAGCAGAGGCAAACAGGGCCTGTTTTTACTCGCGCCCCTTCGACAAGCTCAGGCTATGATTCTCACCTCCAACTTGCAACTTCTCACTTTTCATTTTTCACTTTTCATTTTTCATTTTTCACTTTTCACTTTTCACTTTTCACTTTTCACTTTTCACTTTTCACTTTTCACTTTTCACTTTTCACTTAAACTTCCCAATCAGCCAGATAATCAACCAAAGCGCCAAATTCAATACGATCAGGGTGGTTATGGGAAAATAAAAAGTAAAATTCTTCTTTCGGATAACGATATCGCCGGGCAATTTGCCGATGAGGGGAATTTTATCCGCGAACATCAGCGCGATTCCCGCCAGAACGATCACCAGCCCCACCCCTATCAATATTTTACCCAGCGGATGCAGGGAAAAATTCTCCATGTCGAACCCGTATGTTTGGAATATTAGAGTAATGGATGGATGGGGAGAGGTTAAACGGCTAAATTGTGTGCTATTACGTAATCTTTGACAATTCTTTCGCCAGGAAGCAGAGCTTCCCCCCCTGCGTTACACCGCAGAGCGGTGTAACGAGTAGAGTGGGCACGCCGGCTCGTTACACCGCTCTGCGGTGTAACGCTTATTTTGAAGCTCTGCTTCCCGTTCCTCGCACAAGTTGAGCAGCAATTTAACCATTTAAGAATTAGCAATTTTCTCCATCAATCCACCGCTTCATTCATCCATCAATCCATTCCTCTATAATTTTTCGATCAGCCGCTTCATGAGCAGGGTAAGATTGGGCTGCGCGCCGTTGGCGGTGCGGATAATATCATCGATGTCCGCCGGTTGCAGCGCGTCCGGGAAACACTCGTCGGTGATGACGGAGACGCCGAATACTTCCATATCCATGTGCCGGGCGACGATCACTTCCGGGACGGTGGACATCCCCACCACGTCCGCCCCGATGATGCGCAAAAAGCGGTACTCCGCCCGGGTCTCCAGGTTGGGACCCGGAACCGCCACGAAAACCCCTTTTTGCACCCGGATTTTTTCTTGCAGGGCAATGTCCTCCGCCAGGCGGACGAGGCGGCGGCTGTAGGGTTCGGACATATCCGGGAAACGGGGCCCGAACTCGCTGTCGTTTACCCCGATGAGGGGATTGTCGCCTAACAGATTGATGTGGTCGTCTATGATCATCAGGTCGCCCTTGCGAAACAGCGGGTTCATGCCCCCGCAAGCGTTGGAAATCAGCAGGGTTTTCACGCCCAGGTATTTCATTACCCGGATCGGGAAAGTAATCTGCTGCATGGAGTAGCCTTCATAATAATGAAACCGCCCCTGCATGGCTATTACCGGGCGACCGGAAATTGTGCCCAGGAACAGCTTGCCGGCATGAAATTCCACCGTGGATACCGGAAAATGAGGAATATCTTCATAAGATAACACGGCCTCCGGGTCAATTTCCTTTGCCAGCTCACCCAGGCCGGTTCCCAGCACAATCCCCACAGCGGGGGTTGTTGCCGCATGGGTTCTTATATAGCCGATCGCTTCATCCACTTTTTTCTTCAATTCGCTCATTGCCGCTCCGTATAAAATGAATGCTGAAGGCCCGGGGAACCAGGAGCCTTTCGCCTTTGGGGTATGCTTCCTGAAAGCCGGTTACCGGCTTTTGCCTACGGGTTTTCCGAACCGACGCCATTTTTCTTTTTCTTCTCTTCTAACTTCTTGCGCAATTCTTCTTTCTGGCGCTCGATCTCCCGCAACCGTTCTTCTTCGCTTTGTTTTTCTTTCTCCAACTCGTTTTCCCGTTCCCGCAGGTAGCGCACCTGCCGCACGGCCGTCTGCTGATCTTTTTTAATGCCCCGGGTGGCGAAGTAAATACTGCCCACCACCGCTCCTATTCCCGCGCCTAATAGCGGCGGAGGGTCGTCGTTGGCCACCCAAATCGGATAGTTGATGGCCAGGCCGACCAGCCCCCCCAGGACGGCGCCCCCCACGCCATACGCCCAGGCATTGCGGCTGCCTTTATACTTCTCGATTTCCGCGCCGCTGATAGGATACGCCTGGTAATCGTAATAAGTGGCCGAGGGCTCCACCCGGCTGATCTCCGTGGCCGTGTAGGTATGGCTCTGGTGATCCGCCGAGCTGATGAGGGTTAACTCGGAGGCGGAATTCCCGGTAACAATTCCCTCCTCTACTTTGCCGTTTCTCAGGTAGAGCTTTACGGACTGTTCCTTTTTCACTTCTTCCATGCTTAAATAACGCGATCCCCCGCATTGGCTAAACAGCGCCAGCGCTGCCAGCAGCGCGGGCAGGCGCAGCATTTTTTTAAAGCGATTGAACCGGCCAGGCCCGGAAATTTTATAAGTCTTTTTTCCACCGAGAGGCCTGGCGTAACCACCACGTGGCCTAAATCCCTTTAGTTTCATTTGTCCTGTCCTTTTTTATTGATGGTTTTGATAAGCTCGTCAATTTGGATGCCTTTTTTGAAAAAATTATTGATGTCCTCATCGCTGATAGCCTCTATGCCCTTGTTCTTTTGAGGGAGCCGGGCGGGTATTTCTTCGGTTTCCTGGGAATTCATCCGCTGGATGATGCGGGTTTCGGCGTCCGCAGCGTCTTCCAGGTTTTCCAATTCTGGCAGGGCGTCATCCACAGATTCGAACGCTTTTTCCAGTTCCGCGTCGGGGGCGGCCGGTTCTTCGAGCGCCGGCGGCTCCTGCTGCGGAATTTCCGCCGGGCGGCTTTGAGAAAGCTTGCGGGTTTTCAGGTTTCGCAGCGAATCCAGCGCCTCCTGGGGCACCACATCGTCGATTTCCATTACCGAGAGGAGCTCGATCTGCGAGACCAGGATATGGCGCAGGCGGTTGATAAACGATTCTTTCTGCGCCTTCAGCCAGCTTACTTCCTCCCGGATCTGGCGGGTTTGCTTGCGGGCGTTTTCCAGGATTTCCAGGGCCTTCAACTCTGCTTCCTTGACAACAAAATCGGCCTGGCGGCGGCTGCTCTCCTCGGACTGTTTTTTCACTTCCTGAACGTTGATGAGGGTTTCCCGGAGGTTTTTCTCATTCGCCTGGTAATCTTGCAGCCTGGTTTCTAACTCCACGATGCGCCGCCCCAGGGATTTATTCTCTTCCACCAATTGCTCGTATTGCTCCGAAACCATTTCCAAAAAAGTCTGCACTTCCAGCGGGTCCAGCCCCCGCAGGGTTTTCCGGAACTCCTGGTTGCGAATTTCCAAAGGGGTGAGCTTCAAATCGGGACTCCTTTTAAAATTGGTAGATCGGTCATCGGTTACGATGGTTCATTTATATTCACTTTATCGTGTAATGAGGAGAATTTAGTTCATTAACGCGAGAAAAATAACATTTTTTTAAGGCATTCGAGATTGCTTTCGCGAGAAGGGGGTACTGCTAACACGCAAAATCATTCAATTTCTCAATCCGCTAACGCTTCTGCCTGCTCCTGGCGCTCCCCGAAAATCGCCGTCCCGATGCGCACCATCGTAGCGCCTTCTTCTATCGCAATTTCGTAATCGGAAGACATCCCCATCGAAAGGGTGTTAATATTGCCATTTTCCAGCGGCAGCCCTTGCGCCTCATCAAAAATCTCTTTAAGGAGTTTAAAACAGGGACGTACCTTTTCCGGGTCTTCGCTGAAAATGGCAATGGTCATAAATCCCCGGGGAGAGAGGTTGGGCAGACGGTCGAGAGCCTTCAACAGCGTCAGCGCTTCGCCCGGCAGGCAACCGAATTTGGAGGCTTCCCCGCTGGTATTTACTTCCACCAGCACCGGTATTTTCCGGGAAATCTTGGCGCAGCGGGCGTTGATCTCTTCTGCCAGGCCGATGTTATCCACCGATTGAATAATATCGAACAGCTTGACCGCGTATTTGACTTTATTGCGCTGCAAATGCCCGATAAAGTGGCGGGCGGCGGCGCGGTCAACCTGGGGCAGTTTTAAACGGGCCTCCTGGATGCGGTTTTCACCGATGTGCCGGATTCCCAGCCGGATAGCCTGGTTGACCAGCGCGGCCGGGAAAGTCTTGGTAACGGCCACCAGGGTAACGGCATCCGGCGTTTTTTGCTGCCTGGCCGCCGCCGTTTCGATGGCTTTCTGCACCCGGTGGATATTTTCTGGCAATGAGGACATCACTTCTTATCACTATGGGGAGATTGAAAGCCGAACATCTTGCCCTGGTTCTGGCCTAATTGCACTTTGATTTCCCCGTGCTGGCTTTCGTATTTCTTGATGTTGTCATCCAGCGCCAGCATCAGCGATTTGGCGTGCTGCGGGGTCATAATTACCCGGGAAAGCACCCGCGCCTTGGGAATGCCCGGCAAAATCCGGGTAAAATCGATTACAAATTCCGCCGGCGAGTGGGTAATGATCGCCATATTCGAATAAGTACCTTCGGCCTGTTCGGGAGGTAACTCGATATTGATTTGCTGCTGGACTTGCTTCGGCTCCGGGTTCATCCTGATTCCCCTTTTAGATAGTGTATTTTGGACGGTGTCCGGTAAATTGGATCGCCGTGCTTGAATTGGATGGGAAATATACAGCGATTCAAAAATGATTGCAAGTATTGATACGCGACGCCGGGCGCAGGGAATGTCCTCCTCCGCAGGCGCACCAAAACAAAACGCCGCCTGCCGATCAACGGCAAGCGGCGTTTTGTTGATGTTTTTTTCGGTCGAACCGCCCGGCCTTTTACGTAACAATGGGGCGGGCCGGGGCGGGAGTTTGGAGCGCGCCGTTACCGCCGGGCCGGGCCTCCGGGGGCATACTCCCGGCGGCGACCAGGCTCACCGGCGTTGCGGCGGCCGCTTTCTGGGAATGGAGATAGGCGTTGGGATCGTGATGCAGTGCTCCTTCCGGAAGCCATTGCCACATCGGTCCCAGGTCCTTTCGCACCCGGTCGATATAAAACTGCGGCAATTCCGTGCTTTCCCGCTCGAAGTAGCTGCGGAGCTGCCGGTCGGTATCCAGCAGGCGGCGTAAATTCGTAAAGTACGCGATCCGCCCGAATCCTTCCGAGGATACCGCCCGCACCACGTTCATCCACTTCGGAATCGTCTCCTCCATGGCCCGGTAACGTCTGTAAATCGCCCGCCAGGAGAAGGTGTAGCGGGTCAAATCGATGACCCGGTCGTAGAAATCCGGCCAGGAATAATTTTTCGGTTTCACGTTCATGGCTTGATTGTTGTTCAAGAAATGGAACGGGAAGGGAATAACCCGGTCGGCGCGCTGGTATTCCAGGTTGAGCGGCGCAGCCTGCCCAAAAGCGGAGAGCAGCGAATAACCGGGGAATGCCCCGGGAGCCAGGTCCACGAAGCGTTTGGTCAGCTCAAAGGGTTCCGGCCCTTCATCCACGTCGAGTCCCAGCACAAAATTGGTCTGGATATAGGGGATGTATCGCAGGATCATATTGACGTGATCGGCAACCTGCTGAACCTTGTCCATGCCGGTCATTTTGCCGGTCTTCGACTTGTTGCCCAGATCATACCAGGATTCGATTCCCGGTAAAATGGCTTTGAAGCCGTTCCGCTTCAGGCGCTTGAGGTGCGGCTCCGCCAGCAGCGACAAACTGCTCTCGGCAATAAAATCGATGCTGCCGGGAGGCGCGGCTTCTTCGATGGCATCCATGTAATCATCGAAGCGAACTCCGAAATTGGGATCGTGCCAGGCTACCCGCGGGCGGGGGAATTTCTGCAACAGGAAGCGCAGGTCTGCTTTCATCACCTCGAAATCGAGCGGCTGGTAGGGCACCACCGAATCGATGCAAAAACTGCACGTGTACGGGCATCCTAAGCTGCCGAGCATGGGAACGATTTTGATGGTGGGAGCTTTCCGCAGAGTCGGCTCGATGAATTTCCAGCGCTCCTGCACCCCGGGCAGCGTGGCCGGCTGCCGCTCCGCCGCAAGGTGCAGGCCGTAGGGCCGCTGCGGCGAACAATCTCGCAGGAGTTCCCGAATCACACTCTTGTCGGTAAAACCCAGCACGTAGTCGAAATACTTTTGCGCGTCCTGGGGATAGCAGCGCGCATGGGGCCCGCCAAGCACGGTGACGGCGCCCCGGGAACGGAAGAAGTTGCTCATCGCGTAAGAAAGCTGCGCCGCCTGCGAGAACGCCCCGATGAAAACCAGGTCCGGGTTCTCCGGGAGCATTTTGGCCAGGTCCTCGAAGCCGGTGTAACAAATAAAAGTGACCTCATGTCCCTCTTCTTCACACCAGACCGCAATCACCTGGGGCATAATGCTGGCCATGTTGGCGTTCATCAGCCGGGCGTACAAAGCCCGGGTCGGGGCTTTAGTGACAAGATCGATAATGCCGATACGGAGTTTACGCATGATACCTCCTGGGGTAGGGGTTGATTTGGCGACTTTGGGTTCTCGTCCCCTCAACTGCATCGAAGATAGGATAACCAAAGATTGAAACCGGGGCCTGCACAAAGCCCCCTGGGAATGAAACGATGGAAGTCTAAAATTGTGGAAATGCTGCCTCTAAAATGCAAACGACCGGGTTTATATGCGATAAGCAAAAAGGCTGACGTCAATATTTAGTAAACAATGCGAATCACGGCGAAAGTGTACGAAAGTATTGTGGCAATGTCAAGGACTGCTTGAGGCGCCATAAAAATGCGATGCAGCAATTTTGTTGTATTCTGAGTTTTCACTTTCGTAAATTGATGCGCAAGCAAATGATAGTTCTTAACCTGCCCCTGGCGGGATAGGGAGCTTTAACGATTAACCCTTACCGGGTATAAAGCATGGCCGTAATTCCCGAACCGATCATCGAGCGTATCCGCGAATCGGTTAATATTGTGGACGTAATCGGGCGCTACGTAACCCTCAAGAAACGAGGACGTAATTACCTGGGTTTGTGCCCTTTTCATACCGAGAAAACCCCCTCTTTTTCAGTCAATCCGGAAAAACAGATTTTCCATTGCTTCGGTTGCGGAACCGGCGGCAACGTGTTCACGTTCCTGATGCGTTATGAAAATTTGAGTTTCGTGGACGCCGTCAAACGCTTAGCCGATGAAACCGGGATTAAAATCCCTGTTTCCCAGGAGGCTAAGAAACAGGAGAGTGAAAACGAACAGCTTTTCCGAGCCAATGAAGTTGCCGAAAGCTTTTACCACCAGCAATTGAAACATGCCCCCGCGACAGTGCAAGAGTATTTACAACGGCGCGGAATCAGCGCGGAAACCCGGGAGCAATTCAAATTGGGCTACGCTTCCGGGGAGTGGGAGGGGCTGCTGAAATACCTGGAGCGGAACGGGTTCTCCCTGAATCCCTATAAAAAACTGGGCTTGCTGTTAGAGAGTGAAAAATCCGGCAAACTGTTCGACCGCTTCCGCAACCGCCTGATGTTTCCCATCCACAACCAGTCCGGCAAAGTAATCGGCTTTGGCGGGCGGGCGCTGCTGGATGAACCGAATTCCCCCAAATATATGAATTCTCCGGAATCGCCGGTTTACCAGAAAAGCCGCATTCTCTACGGGCTGTATTTCTCCAAAGAAGCGATCCGGGAGAGCGGGGCGGTGATTTTCGTGGAAGGGTACATGGATTTCCTGCAACTCTACCAGGCCGGCATTCGCAACGTGGTCGCCACCAGCGGTACCGCCTTAACGGAAGAGCACGCCCGGCTGATCCGCCGCTACACTAACCGGGTCTATTTGTGTTATGACGCGGATACCGCGGGAATCAACGCCGCGGTGCGGGGAGGGGAAATCCTGTTCCAGCAACTGCTGGAAGTGGAGGCGCTTATCCTGCCGGCCGGCGAGGACCCGGACAGTTTTGTGAAGGCGAACGGAAAAGAAGCGTTCCTGGCGCTTTTAAAAGAGGCTAAGGATTACCTGGCTTTCCGCTTATCCATCCTCAATCAAAAATATGATCTGCAAAAAGCGGCGGAGCGCTCCCGGGCGGTTGCGGAAGCGCTGGAGATGCTGCTGCCCATGCAGGACGCCATCCGCAGCGGTTTTTACCTGGAAAAGATCGCCGAACAGTTGCAGGTGCCCCCTACCACCCTGCTGAATGAATTCCAGCGCCGCCAAAAAGCCCGGCGGCAACGGGATCAATTCAGGGAGCAGGGCGGAGAAGGGGGGGATTCCCCGGCTGCGGAGAGCGCGGCGAAACCGCCGCTGGTTTTTACCGGGGCCTGGGGCGGGGAAAAAGACGTGATTCTGCTTTTGATCAGTTATTTTAAGGATATCCACGAGTACGTGTTCAACCATTTGCAGGAAGATGATTTTTTGAACCCGGAATTCCGGGAGCTGTTCGCATTGATCAAATCCCGGCGGGAAAGCGGGGAGTCTTCCGGCGCCCCCAACCTGCTGCATTTCGTGCTGGAAAACATCCCCGGCGAGGCCGTGAAAAC
>WYBG01000377.1 GCA_011526015.1 Deltaproteobacteria bacterium
CCTCGCCTTTCAGAACGTATTGCTCTAAGATTTGCTGATCCGGGTCGATGATCCAGTATTCGCCGACGCCGTGGGCAGCGTAATCCTCGAATTTGATCTCGCGGTCGAAATGCTCAGTGCCGGGGGACAATACTTCCGCAATAAAATCCGGCGCCGGGAACTTAACCTGGTTTGGCTGGAAGAATTTAGATTTCTCACGCTTGAAAAAGCAGATATCCGGTTCGTAATCATTGCGAGTAAATGAAACCATGATTTTTTCGATTCCCACGTAACCGAGATCGTTGATTCGAGCGTAGTTGTCAAGGAGAATTGCCAGTAGTTTTACTGCGTTATTGTGGCTCAATCTCACCGGGGTATGATAGACAATTTCCCCGTTGATAAATTCAGCCTTATCATCTTCCTTGATTTGCCGGTAAAACTGTTTCCGCTTTTCTTGCTCCGCGGAAAGAATCTCCTGGATTTCCTCCAGGTAGAGTTTCAGCTTTGGAGAGTTGCGCAGTTTTTCTAACAAAGCGGTTTCCATCATTCAACTCCCTGGCTTAAGTGTATGCTGATGTAACAGAAATCCTTCGCCGAAGACCAAATCTGCATCCCGGCCCCCTGCCCCGGCAAAACTGAAGTTTTGCACTCCTATTCCACCCGTTCTCTCCACTTCTCAATCGTAGAAAGCTGCGAGGCCACCCCGTAGAGATCGATGCTGCCGGCCTCGAACTGGGTGCGAAAATAGGCCAGCGAGGGCAGGGAGAATAACCACGCGCCCAGGGCCAGTTCCTGTTCGACCTGGTCCACGTACTGGGCGTACACCTGTTTGTCGCCGATGTGGTTGGTGTGCATAAATCCGTACGTGTATTCCAAGAATTTCAGGATCGCTTCCTGTTCGGGGCCGCCGCGGGCGGCGTCGAGGCGGCAGAAATTGTTGTTCGCCTGTAACGATTGGGGAGCGGCGACGGAAGCGCCTTTAGCGTCCATCTGGGTCGCCAGGCTGATTTTGTAGGTTTCTAAATCCGGTTCCCGCAAAAAGATATTGTAGAGATCGAACAAAAAAGTGCTGCGATAGCCGTCGATGGCGATCAGCAGGGCGTCGTAATCGCCCTGTTTGACGGCGTCGTTGGTCACCGCCAGAGCGCGAACCCGTCCACGGGTCAGGGCCGGGTCGTTCAGGATCTCGAGCAAATCCGCGTATTCCTCGCGGTGGCCGTAATTCAGGCATCCCACGATACGCAGGGTATCCGGCAGCAGGGAGAGGTCCGGGGAGGAAATATCCTGCGGCGGCGGCAATACGATTTCTTCTTCCACGTAATAGGTGGTGGAGGGGAAAACGCTGCGGTTCAGATAGTCGGAATAATTATCGGAGTTGCCTTTATAGTCGGTAATATGGCGCTGCTGGGGCGTGTTCACCTTGTAGAAGCGCTCCACAATAGCGCGGTTGTTGAAGAGCTTTCGCGCTTCTTTCCGCTGCGCCTGGCTCAGGCGCTGGGTGTTGAACAGCAGGGCGAAAAAAGTAGTGCTGATATTGGATTTGTAGAAATACTTCTCGGGATTTTCCAGAATCGGGGAAAGGCTACCGAAGGGAGTGCTCAACAGCACGTTGAAGTTATTGTTTTTGAATTCCGTGGTATAGGTGCTGTTGTCGATATAGGGTTTCAGGTTTACCCGGGTGATGGTGGCGCTGCCGGCGGGGCTGCGGTAGTAATTGGAGGTTTCGGCCAGGGGCGTGAGGGCCAGGTAAGGGCCGCTGCCGTTATAAAAATTCAGGGCGTTCAGATCGGAGTTGGCCGGGATGATTTTAAAAGAGAGCACTTCCATGATGTCCGCGTCGGTCCAAATCCGGTCGCTCTTGAATTGGAAGCGAATCTCCCCATTGGCGTCCGGCCCCTCGAAATCCCAGGATTGCAGCGCCTGGGAAACCAGGATGTAATCCGGCGACAGGCTTCCTAAGTCACGGATGCGCCGCAGAGTAAAGCGCAAATCTTCCGCGGAAAAATAACGGTCCTGCGCATCGGTGATCGTCACCTCATCATCTTTCACCTGCACGTTAAAACTGCTGTGCCATTTTTTCTTGGTATTCAGGCGCACGGTAACAATATTGTTCGCGTCAATGCCGATGAATTCTCCTAAGCCGTCCTCGTAGATGATACCGCTGGGGTTGGCGGAAATATTGAACAGCCCGTCGAAGAGCACTTCATCTAACTTGTCGGAGAGGCCCACCGCATGGGGCAGGTGCGGATCGATGACCGGTTTCTGGTGCGAAATGTAAGGAATGACGATCTGATCCGATAAATCCTTGCGCAATACCAGCCAGAGAACCAACACTAACAATGCCACCCCCAGTACGATCCCCCCGATGATGAAAATATTTTTCTTCTGCATATTTTTCCTTTCTATCGCTCAAATTTTCTCGCATAGAGCATAGCGCGTAACACATGAAAAACTCTACACTATGCGCTATGCTCTATGCTCCATGCGCTATGCTAATTTTTCTTGATCAGCGGGCGCTGGCACATCACGCTCACTTCCAACACCTTGAAGGCGGAGTGCTTGAAGCGCACTTCCAGAATGTTGTCGCGGTTTTTGACCATCTGCACCGGGGAAAGCTGGCACTCGAAGCCGTTTTCCGGGGTGGGAGAGGTGATGGTAAAGCGCCCCTCGTTCTTCAGCACGTTGCCGTTCATGGTGATGCGTTCGTACCACTGCTCCTGCCCGGCCCGGCCGGCAACCTCCCGGGGCAATTTGATATTCACGTCGAAGACCGGGAACTGGGCGTCGGATTCGATCTGGATGTTCAACTTGAACATGTATTCATTGCTGGCCTGCGAATTGGTGTTCACCGGGAGCACGTAGATTTTGCGGTATTCCGTCGGTTTGGTGATCCACTTGGCGGCCTGGGGATCGCACTCCGCCACTAAGTTGCGGATTTTTCGGTCGCTGCCCTTGTAATATTTACCGTGGGTGACAATCGCCCGCGCCTTTGCGACCGCGTTATCGCCGGGGTTCCGCTCGAATTCCCGGTAAAGGTTCTCAATCGACATTTTCGGGAATTGGTCATAGCGGAAAGAATCCAGGTAATTTTGAATCCGTTTTTTGTTCGCTTCCAGAACGGAAGCGCCGCCGGAAGAAAAGGTCAATTCATGTACCGGGCTGAACGCCGGGTTTGCATAGAGGGAGTCCACCTTCTGATACACCGCCTTGTTGGCTTCGATGAAAACGTTGATGCGCTTGCGGGATTCCTCTTCCACGGTGCTGACCAGGCGCTCCTCGGCGTTTTTCACGGTCTGGTTTTTTCGCGGCAGCGCGGCGTCATAATCCAGGAAGTTGCGGTCTTCGTACAACGCCCGGATTTTACTCTCCGCGACGCTCCATAGCTGGTTCTCCAGGGCGATGTTGATGTCGCTTTCCTGCTGCTGTAACGAAAGCTGGTCGATGTTGCCGTACTGCCGCACCAGGAAATCAAGACCGGGATTGAGCTTCAGTAGTCGGATAATTTCGCTATAATTTGATTGGGCTTTCAGACGGTTGATTTGCGGAACCAGGGCTGCGGCGGTCTGGAAACCGAGCTGCAAAGTGCGAATTTCTTCCCCGGTGGCGCGGGCGGCCTGGTCCAGCCGGGTAACGCAGCGGTAAGCGGCAAATTTCCCGTAGGTGGTGGCGGAAACCCGCGGCAGCGCCGCCGCCAGTTTGTCGATTTGCGACTGCAAGCGGGGATAAAAGTTGTCCGAAGGCCATTCCCCGGTTGCTTCGAGGCTGGCCTTGATGTCCTCCAGGCCGCTGCGAGCGTTTGCCACCGCCTCCGCGTCGCGGTTAAAGGTCCGGATTGCGCCGGCCACGGCGGTAAAACGGGCCTCGGGCTGCTGGTTACACTCCTGGTAGAGCGCCTCGGCTTTATCCAACGGGTAATCGATGGGGGAAATGTCGGTTTTCTGTTGCAGCACTTTTTCCAGGTACGGGGCAAGCTCCGGCAGCCGGTTGCCGATATTCTGCCGCGCTTCCTGCACCACGTTCTCCGCGTACTCGTTTTTGCGCTCAAAAAAAGCCATAAAATCCGGCACCGCCAGGGCAAAGGCATCGCCGTCGGAGCGGCTTGCGCTCGCTTTGTCAAGGGCGTTCAGCATCACCTGGTAATTTTCCTGGAAACGCAGCTCTCGTTCCAACTCGTTTTTCAGCCCGACGTAATCCAGGTATGCTTTATCATCGGAATTTTTGATTTCCGGGGGAAAAATGGCTTCGATTTTCTGCAATTCGCCTTGGAGCGATTTCAGGGTCTGGTTTTTCCGGCGGGTATCGGCCAACTCCTCATCGAAGCGTAAATCCTGCGCCCGGAGGGTGCTGCCCAGGGCTTCGTAATTCCCCTGGTCCACTTTGTTTCTCGCCAGGGTAAGCTGAAATTCGGCGCTGCGAGTTTCGAACTGGTAGCGCCAGATCGGCACGTAACGGTAATCCAGGGTGAGTTCCAGGTTTTGCCGAACATCTTCCACCACCCAGTAGTAAGCAGGGGCCGCCCGCCCGATTTTATACACATTGACATTGTCATCGGCGGCGCTCTCATCGTTTACCGGAATGTCGCCTTTGCCCTTGGTGAATTGTTCGGTCAGGTGGGAAGTGAGCGAGGGGAGATCATTTCCCCGCAAGACCAGATACATGTTGTCCGCCTGGGTGCCGGGGAAAATCATGTAATATTTTTTTCCTTTTTTAAGCTTGAAGCGTTTATCCTTATTGAGTAATTGAATGTATTCGCCTTCCCGGGAAAAAATTTCCGGTTTTGGCGTCAGTTGCTTGTAGGGGCTGCATGAACTCAAAAAGATCAGAATAGCCAATAATGCAACGCTCAGTTTCATAATCAACCCTTTCTGTATGTGGTTTACGGGCGCACCCGGGCGCTTCCGGATGCTTTCGCACTCTTGCTTGTTCCGGGCGCATGTCAAATTGCACGCGGTCTAATAAGAAGCTGTTTACGAGCAAAAAGTTTACCAACAACTGACTGTACTTCTGCAGTTTGGATGACTGCACCTCCTGCGCTCTCAAAACGCAAATATACTTAATAAATCAAGGGCGGAATAGCAACTTGATAATAAAAATCGGGGGCCGCACATGGCGCAGCAGGCAATCCCCTTGTCAACTTCTACTGCCGCTGCTAACTGCTCCTGCGCCTTAAAAACGGGGAAAAACATTTTGTCGTTTGCAACACAATCGCCAAGTAATAATTCACGTACTTGAATAAAAATTGAAAGCGGATTGGGCTATAGTCAGTTAACCGGGTGAGAACGGGAATGCCGGCCAGCAAATACAAAATTTCATTGAAAGCTTCTCAAAACCATATCCATCGGAACGTTTTGGAAAGCGCACGGAAGGCGGGAGTTCGGTTCCGTCCCCTGCGGAGTGGGTTGCTGCGAGATTTTTCGCGTGGCGGAAATCACGTATTGAATTTATAAAAATCAATTTTCATTAACCGAAGCTCCCCGCCTGGCCGGCACGGGAAATATGCAAAAAAGTGTTATGGTGTTTTGGTGTTATAGTGTTTGGGTAATTGAACATCTGTACACCGGAACACCATCGCACTAAAATATTAAATCACTATAACCCGAATTTTCTTCAAAACGTCAGATAAGCCATAACGTTACTCTACACAAACAACGAGGTTCGGATCATGGAGCAGTTTCACTCGACGATTGGCAGTGTTGCCCGGGAAATGTTACAAAATTTCACCCGGAAAGAAACCGGTAACGGGGCGCCGTTCTGGGATTTGCGGGAAAATGTAGCCTGGCAGCGTCAATTGGTGATGGATGCCTGCGGAGAAAGGGCCGCGGGGCCGGCAGTGTATTCCGCGGTGTTCAAAATCTTGCTGGAAATTTACCTGGCTGACAATAAAGAGCAGGCGGAAGATTTCTTGTATGAGATCGACCCTTGCACCGAGGTTTCCGAATTGACTGCCTGGCTGCACACTTCTGACCGGAATATGGATTACATCAACCGGGTACTCTATTGTGGAAAACCGGCAGACGCTCGCAATATGTTGGCGGAAGCGCACAAATTGTATCTCCAGGATATGGGCGCTCGCTTAATCGAAGCGATTGACGGCTACATCCTTCAATATATCTATAATGGAAGGGCGGCGAATTAGCCGCAATGGAATGGGTGTTCGAGCGGTGCGGCGAACAATGATGTTCGTCGCATCTCAATCCTTGAACAACTGATAGGACCAGTAATGGGCGATTCCGGCTGCGGCCAACCGGCTGTCAGCCTCGGGATGGTAGGTGTATGCCGTGGTTACCGGGAACACCGGGGCTTTGAAGTGTTTTTTGACCCGCTCTTCGGTGCGTTTTTGAGCGTCTGCTAATTCGCCGATACTTTTCCAGACTTTCTGAAAATTTTCATCGGTATGCCGAGCGAATTCCAAAAACTCTTTGCGGGTAACGCTCTCTTTGCGGTTACGTTCAATTTCGCTAAGCAATTCCAGCATGACCGACTTCATATCCGGTTCTAATTTATCAAGCTCTTTCATAAGTTTGACGCTGAACGGCATCTCAATCACTCCACTACAGTTTAGGGTCTCCAAAACTATAGCGATTATTCTCCCAATGCATTTGGGAATTATCCTGCGAGAGGCCACCGTCAGGGTAGTCCTAAACGATTAATGCTGTTTAAAAAAGTGCATGGTGTCATTCCCACGAAAGTGGGAATCCATAAACTCAGTAGAAATAGTGGATTCTCGCTTTCGCGGGAATGACAACTTCCCTATAATTTCTATCATTTCCTGCAATTTGGTACACACTCAAATCATAAAGATGAAGGCGCCGAGAACCACCTTCTTAATCGATTTTAAATTTGCAAATCGTGATCTGGCTGCCATGATAAACTATATCCATTTGTTCTCTTAAAATCGCCAAGGGACTTTGATGTCCGAAAAAAATGGCATATTGAGCGCCTTCCCGGTGTTGTTCTAAAAGCAGTTCGGCATCCACATTTTTAGGAAATCGCCACCCGAAACGACCCACCCGGTATAATTGTATGGCTGGAGTGGAGTCTTCTACCGTCACTCTCGTGTTTTTTGGGATATATTTATCAATTAGCTTTCGCGTGGCCACAAAATCTTTTTCCGAATAATCATCATACCGTTGATTGATCCTGGGCCATATATAAACGGCGGCCGAGAACAAAATTAACATGGTGAAGATACTCAAAATTTTCTTGCCGGATGTTAATAGATGTTGAAGATAGTAAGCACTCAAAACCATAAAGGGAGGAATAACCATCAGGCCATAATAATCATGGTGGTTGCTCATGTGGTCCGACACCACAAAGAACATCAAATAACATCCGAATACCCACCACAGGAATAATGTAATAGGCTTTTCAATTTTACGCAGATACAAAACCCCCACGATTAGTCCTATGCTAATCGGGATACCCAGAAAAATCTCGAACAACCAGGTTCGATACACTTTCTTAAAAAAATCTACCCAGTTAGTGTTTAACCAATACTGTATTTGATCGCCGCCAAGATAATAGATCTGTAAATCATATTTTACGCTTAAATAACGGGCATATATATTCCATGACAGTGGAATCACAACAGAAATTATCAGGAACAAGATGTATTTAGGCTTCACCACGTTTGACAGTTTTCCCCGGAAACGGTGATGAAAAAGATAGGCTATCATTGGCCACCCGACAGCGAGTGCTATCGGTTTTATCAAAGCGGCTAAAACAAGCAGGGTCAAAGAGAATATTAAATATTTATTAGAATTTTGCATTTCGGCTTTGATGAAAAAGTATAAAGCCCAAACCGTGGCGGTTAGAATGATAATATCGGGTTGGATTTTTCGGGTATAGAAAAAGAATAGCGGTGAGCAGGCAGTTAAATAAACGGCTAAAAGTGCGCCTTTGCCATGGAGGTAGAGTTTAGACAGCTTATAGATACCCCATAATCCTGATATTCCGATGAACACCGAAAGAAGCCGGGGCACTAAATGGCGAAATCCGAATACATGATACAGTAAGCCGGTAATATAGTTGTAAACCGGAAACTCCATCCCGGTAATGCCAATCTTGTCTTTTCGTTGATGGGTTCTCGGCTCAAAGATGTTCTTGCTTTCTCTATAGAAAGCTTCCGCAACTGCCGCAGTATCGGATTCACGCCAGGTGTGATAACCGTTCGGAGGATCGGTAATTCCATATAGATGGCTCAGAAGGTGCAAGAATAGTATTCCTGCCAGGATTGACCTTTCCTTTTGTACGGCACTCGTCATATGATCAAGACCTCAAACCGGCAGGAAGGGAAGTAATTAAATCAGTAACCTTAAAACACCTTGATTTGAACGTAGCGCTTGGGATTCTTTTTCAAATCCGTGCTCAGGGAGTCCAGGGAGCGGCTCAGGTTCACCAGGTTTTGATACAACTGCTTGTCGTTCAACAACTGCGCCGCGGTTCCCCCGCCGTACTGCAGCCGGTAGAGCAGGGAATCGGTTTTTACCGAAATCGCCTTGACCCGGGGAAAAAAGGCGGTGTCCGCCAGCAACTGCGCGAAGGTTCCTTTGCCGTTGTGCAAACTGTCTAAAATCGCCTGGAAGTTCGCGGAGCTGCGGTTCAGGCGGGCGTAGAGGGTGGTGTCCTGCAGGATTTTGCCGGCCGTGCCCTCCCCGCGCGCCAGCCGCCCGGAAATTTTATCCACATTGGCCATCAGGTGCATGAAATTGCCTTCCGCCGCCGGGTCCTTGAACAGCTTCCCGATAATCCCCTTTCCTTGCTTCGCTTCTGCGGTCAGGGAATCCACGTTGTGAAGGGTTCTCTTCAATCCGGTAAGCATTTCCGAGGCGTCATCGAAAAACGCATAGGGATCTACCCCGGGATCGCTGGTAATAAAGGCTCCCGGCGGTAGCGCCGGCTCTTCGGGATTGCCGATGTCGATATCCACGTATTTATCGCCTAAGATACCCATGGTTTTGATCATGGCCACGGAAGAGGCGGTAATGTGATGGGAATATTCCTGGCCGATTTTCAACTCCGCGATGATTCCCCGGCGCCCCTCTTCCAGGCTGATCTGCATTTTCCCCACCACCCCGATCTTCAGACCGGACAGGGACACGAACGCGCCGCTATTCAGCCCCTGGGCGTTGGGCAAATACATGTACAGGGAATACTTTTTGTCGAGCAATTTCTGGTTCTTGGCAATGATGAACACGATGAACCCGATCAGGAGAAAACCGAGCAGGAACATCAGGAATACGCCAAGGGAAACGTTGCGATCTTTACGTGCGAAGGCCATGGGGACTGCGCTCCACTGTTTTCAATTTCAGGTAGTGGTTAAGTTTTGACTGATGAAAGAATAATTGCCACTAAGGCACAAAGGTACGAAGCGCCACAAAAAGTATTGAATACTTGGTGAAAACTTAGAGCCTTTGTGGCTTCGTGGCATGAAATTGAATCTCAGACAAATGTTATCAGTCAAAATATAATCACTCCCCAATTTCAGGCGCTTTTGAAGTGGGGATCTTCATACCATTCGTGAATATCCGCCACGGGCGCCCCGTCATACACAATGCGGCCGTCTTTCAACATCAACAGCCGTTTTACTTTGTTCAGGAAGAAATGGATTTCATGGGTCACCACCACGGAGGTGATTTTGAGCTGCCGGTGCAGATCGCTGATCAAATCGACCACTCTCTGGGCGGCGATGGGATCCAGCCCGGCGGTGGGCTCATCATAGAGCATGATGCGGGGATTGGCGATGGCCGCCCGCGCCACCGCGACGCGCTTTTTCATTCCCCCGCTCAACTGGGAAGGATAGTAATTCAAAAAACTTTCCAACCCCAGGAAGGCCAATTCCTCCACTACCTGCTTGTGCACCTCTTCCTCCGGCATGTTCAGGTTTTCTTTGAGGAAAAAACCCACGTTCTCTTCCACGGTCAGGGAATCGAACAAGGCCCCTTCCTGGAAAACAATTCCGCAATCCCGGCGCACTTTTAGCAGGTGGCGCTCCCGCATGGCAGCAATTTCCTGACGGTCGATATAAATTTCCCCCTGTTCCGGCCTTACCAATCCTAAGATCAGTTTCAAAATGGTGCTCTTGCCGCTGCCGCTGCCCCCTACTAAGAGGATCAACTCCCCTGCCTCGATAGTAAAGGAAACATTGTCGAGCACCTTTCGCTCGCCCAGCGTTAATGTAACGTCTTTGAACCGGATCATCAGATTATCCTAATACAGTGCGATCACCAGCTTGGTCAATACAAAATCCATCAATAATACCGAGAGTGAGGTAAACATGGCCGTAAGAGTGGCCGCCCGGCCCAATCCCACGGAGCCGCCGCTGACGGTGTAACCCATGTAACACCCTACCAGCCCTACCAGCAACCCGTAAAAGGGCGGTTTAAGCCCGCCCACCAACAAATCTTTAAAGGTCAATCCATTGAAGACCGACAACCAGAAGAATTCCGAATCTACACCCAGCGTGTTCACCGCGATAAACCAGCCGGCAATGATGCCCACGGCGTCGGCGAGGGCGGTAAGAGGGGCCATTAAGAGCACCGAGGCGAATACCCGGGGTACGATCAGGCGTTTGATGGGATCGGTGCCGAAGGCGCGCAGGGCGTCCACCTGCTCGGTAAGCACCATGTTGCCGATCTCCGAAACCAGCTTGGCCCCGCTGCGAGCGGCAATCATCAGCCCGGTAATGGTGGGGCCGATCACCCGGATCACCGAGATCGCCACCATTCGCCCGGTCATCAGCTTGGCGCCGAACTGCTCCAGCTTGGTGCCCCATTCCAGGGTCATCACCATCCCGATGCTGGCCGCGGCGGCGAGCACCAGCGGGAGGGCCTGGTTGCCCATGATGTGCATCTGCGCCAGGGTATCCTGCCAGTACACGAA
>WYBG01000378.1 GCA_011526015.1 Deltaproteobacteria bacterium
ACGCTGCCGTCGGTAGAGATGTCCAGAATAGAGATATACAGATTTTCTTTAGAGGTATTTTCGACCCGGCACTCGAAAAATTCGCCTTCCCGAAGCGTGGCATCTTTTTGGGAAACAACTTTATAAGGATCCCGGCTGGCCGCCCCGCTGACCGCCGTGAGGGTAAATTTGATCCGGTTTTGCGAATTGGGATTTTCCACCGCTAACAGGTTATACCATTTCGCCCAGGCGGTCATCTGGTCTTTGACGCGCTTAACCGCGTCGGGGTCACTCACCGCCACGGAGTTGGAAAGCACGTAGGTATCCCCGTTCTCGATCACCACGCGGCCATCCTGCTCGCGCAGCAGGAGGTGATAATTACGCTCCTGCGGCGCCACTTCTAAGTGCTGAAAAGCGTCCAACTCCGCCTTTACCGCCTTTAACACCGCGGAGGAGGCTAAGTCTTTGTAGTAAACGCGCAGCTTCATATCCGGGTAATTGCGCCGGGTTTCCACGGCCCGGGAAAATTCCGGTATTTTGCTGCCTTTTACATATTTGGCGGTGGAATTGAAGGCGCTGACCTCGGTTAATTCAAGCTCCGCAATCGCTTTGGTTAAATCGCTGAACTCCTTGCTGCCCGGGCTGAAAACGTGGTAAATCGAGCCTGTGGTAAGCCCCTGGGCCTGCCCGGCGTTCAGGGTGACCTGGGCGGCGCCTTTAGGAGAGGCCAGCACGTAAGGCTGCGCCAGGCCGGTTCCATCGTTGAAGACGAATTTGTCGATGTCGGCGCCCTCGAGCTGGGGCAGCTGATTGGGATAGTACGCGTTGACGCTTCCGCGCACCGCGTCGATAATATCCCGCCAGGTGGTTCCCGCGCCGGCCTTGCGCAATTCCTGGGTCAAGAAGAAGGTCAGCGCGCCGTTCTCTTTTCCGTTGGCATAGTGCTCGAAGGAACTCTGTTTGGAAAGGCATCCCGAAACCAGCACGTAATTCAGGTTATTCGGGCGCAGGTCGTTCGCTCCCTGGCTGACCCCGCGGGTTTTCAAGGCGTAGGAGGGCGCCGGGGGCGGGGTGCGCTCATCGGGAGGAATGTAGCGCCGGATGCCGGAGCCGCGGGTGATAGTGCCGGAATGGCAGCTGTCGAAAATGAAGGTGATATTTTTGGTTCTCTGGTTCAGGAGCGCCAGCAGGCCGTTCAACTGATCATCGCTGACGTCGTAAACCCCCTCGGTGCGGCTATCGTAGGGCACGATGGTTTCGTCCCAGCCGTCGTCTTCATCGCCGTCCGGGGCGGGCTGGTCTTTCATTTGCGAGCCGTGCCCGCTGTAATGGAACACCACGATGTCGTCGCGCTGCGCCTGGCCGATCAAATGCTCCTGGATCGCCTTGACGATATTGGCGTGGGTGGCTTGCTCATTGATCAGCACTTTAATATTCTCTTCTTTGAATTCATACTTGCCGATGAGCAGCGCCTTCATGTTCTCAATATCGTTGACGCAGCCGGCGAGATCGGAAATCTTGTCGCTTTTATAATCGTTGATCGCCACCAGCAAAGCCAGCTTGGCCGGCTCCCGCGTAGGCTCGGCATATTGAACCTGGATTACCGGCGCTTCCCCTTCTGCGTCTCCCGCCGCGGCGTTCTCTTTGGGCGCGCCGGAATCCTCGCTGTTGTTGCAAAACAAGATCAAAAAAACGCTGAACACAAACACGCTAAACTGCACCATTCGCTTTCTCATTAGGCTCTCCTCTAATTGTTACTATTCAGCCGCTAAACCACAAGGGTTAAGATAAAAATAATAACTAATGTTACGCATTTACTACTCGTTCACCCCGACGGGTCGGGGTGAACGTCGCTGATGGCGCTCTGCGCCGAGTCGTAACACGACGCGATGCAGAGCATCGCGCAGCTCGTTCCACCGGAGACCGGTGGAACGAGAATGTTCTACATAGCATCAGTTAGTTGTTATTTGCAACCTCCACGCCGATGAATATCCCCAGCGCCAGCCCGGCCGGGAAAGCCAGTTTGCGGAGCATTTTGGCGTACCAGGGGTCTCCCTGGATTTCGGTGATGCGCTTATACATATCCCCGCGCGCTTCCAGGGAGCCGTTCATCTCTTCTAACACTTGAATTTTTTTATCTTTGACTTCGATAACCCCCTCTAACTCCGCTACCAGCTGCTTTTGCAATTCCGCCTGGCTGCGGTAACCGGCCAGGGTCTTCTCGTATTCCGGCAGCAGTTTGATCATCCGGGCGTAGTCGCCGATCCATTTGCCGGTGAGGATAAAACCGGGAACCTGGTTGGTCCCCACGGCTTTGAGGGTAACATCCGGGGTGAGGGGAATATTCAACGCCGTCAGGCTCGAACCCGTCCCCCCTTCCAGGTCGCGGGAGCGGGGCTGCCAGAGCGGGCCGGTTCGCCCCGTAATGGTTTCAATGGAAAAATCGAGCGAGGTATCCGGCGCGGCCAAAACCTGTTTCAGGGATTGATCGTTGCGTTCCAACTGCGCCTCTAAGCGGGATTGAAGCGATTGGGTGGTCTGGATGGGCTGGTCTTCAGTCACCTGCGCCCAGATCGGAAAGCACGCTGCGGCCGCGAGAAACACTGCTGCGGGTATGCTGCTCCAGCACCGCCAGGGCAGAATCGACGTCGATAAAGGTATTCTTGATCTCATCGAGATTCACCTCGTTTTGTTGGATAGTTTCCTGGGTTTGATCCAGGCGGTCTTTCAACGCGGCGATCTGGTCCAGCCGCTCTTTCTCTTCCTCGTTCAGCTTTTCGTATTCTTTTTTCAGGGTGGCGATTTGCTCCTCCGCCTGCTCGATCTGGTTCTTCAATTCCCGGATTTCCCGGGCTTTGTCGCTGAAAAAGTGTTCGTACAGCGACGATCCCACCGCCAGAATGGCAATGATAACGGCGATGGTAACGGCGTTGGATTTAAGCTGCGCTAACAGGCTCATGCGGTTCTCCTCCTCGGTTAAATGCGGGTCTCGGAATGGGGGTTAGGGGGG
>WYBG01000044.1 GCA_011526015.1 Deltaproteobacteria bacterium
TGGCGGAATATCCCGCCCGGAGCTGCACCGAATCCGCATTTACAATATCGATCTCGATGTCGAACAGGGTGGAGTTCTCCTCTTTTTTAGCCTTGGGGGAGATGCGCGACACCTGGCCTTTTACGGTTGCATTCGGCAAAGCGCCGATTTTCAGATCTACCGGCATTCCCAATTTCACTTTTCCCACGTCGATCTCGTCGATGGTGCCGCGGAAAATCAAGCGGCCCATATCAGCCAGGGTAAAAATGGGGGTGCCGGCCTGGAAGGTGGTGAGCGGCACTACCGGGTCGCCGGCGTTCACGAACTTTTCCAGCACGGTGCCGGAAATGGGCGCGCGAATGACCGATTCGACCCTGTTTTTCCCTAATTGAGTGCGTCCCTTCTCGATTAAAGCCAGCCGCTCATCATTCAGATTCTTGCGCAATTGCGCCTCTTCGTAGGCCATTTTTTGCTGCTCGAATTCCTGCTTAGAGATCAAATTCGCTTCCAACAGTTGCTTCTGGCGCAGGTATTCATTTTGGGCCTGCTCAAAACCGACCAGGGAGATTTCCGCATTGCGACGGGCTTCGGTGATTTCCAATGGGGTGGGATCGGGGATGATTTCAACTAACGGTTGGCCGACCAGGATTTTATCGCCTACCTCTGCGTAGATATTTTTTACGATCCCGGCAATCTTGGACTTCACCTGGATTTCGTCCCGGGGGGTAATTTCGCCAATCGCTAACGCTTTCTCGATGATTTCCCCGCGGCTCACCGCCACGGTTTTGTAATCCTCTTTTTTACCGTTGCCGTTCCGGGTCATCACAAATGCAGCCCCGGCAACAACAATTAGGATGATTCCGATAATCAGTAATTTTTTTTTCATGGTTCCTTCGATATTTTCGTTTACATTAACCAGCCGTGCATACGCAACAGGTTGATTCAAGTTACCGATTTTAACAGACCGCCATGCCGCTGTTTTGTTGCAAGGGAACTATCGAAACCCGCTCTAACCCAAAAAATCCGCCAGATCCACCTCCCCGGCGCGGATTTTTTGCAGCAGCGATAAATAGAATTCCCGCTCGCCCACGTCTATCCAGCGCCCCGTGAACGGAAAAACGCCGATCCTTTCTCCCCGCCCCACCGCCTTGCGGTATAATTCCGTGATGATCGACTGGTTTTCCGGCTTCAAATACGCCCTTGCGCCGGGGGTAAGGATTTGGTAGCCGGTAAATATGCCCGCGTGAACGTCGCGGGGAATTGCTTCATTCTTTCCCAAAAAGCCTTTCAGGGAGTTCCCGGCGTCAAAAAGCGCCAGGCTATAGTCGCGGCGGTTGGCGGAAGGTTGTACCGCCAGGGTTGCCAAAGCCCCGGAGCGGCAATGAAAATCGTAGAACTTTCCGATATCGAGGTCGCAGAGCACGTCCGCGTTGGCCGCCAGGATGGTTTCCCCGTTGAAATACCGCTCCGCGTTGGCGATTCCCCCGCCGGAGCCTAACAATTCCGGTTCTTCGCTGAAAAGGATTTCCAGGCCGAAGCGCGAGCCGTCGCCCAGGAATTCCCGCATTTTTTCGGGCCGGTAGTGCAGATTCACCACTGCCCGTTCGATTCCCCGGTGCGCCAGGCTGCGGATCACCACTTCGATGATGCGCACCCCGTTTAGCGGGAGCAGGGGTTTGGGAAGTTCCCGGGTCAGTTCCGCCATGCGGGTTCCGTACCCCGCCGCCAGGATCATGGCAGTGCGCAGTTTAGGAGGCGTGCGAGAAATTGCCATGTCGATTCTAAATTCATTTTTTTCGGTTTGCCGGCCACAAATCGCTTTCTTTCGAGGGACAAATTGGTTATTATCCCTCAGAAAATAGCTTAGGAACTCAAATTTAGTTAGAGGGAATGATGATTAAAAGGGTTTGCTTGTTTTCCCTGCTCCTTTTTGCCTGCGGGTATGCCCAGGAAAGCGGGTGGGATACCCTGAACATCAAATACAATCTCCTGCAGACGAATTATTCATCGGACCGGAACACCGTCAAAATCAAAGTCCCTCCTTACCTCACCACTCGCGAGGTGATGGAGCAAATTTACCTGGCAGTGCAGATTTTAGGGGGCGCGGAAGTTTCCAAACAAACCACGGTGTATGTGTTCAAAGACAACGACCGGGTGGGTGATCGCTCCAAAACGGGCGGGGTGTACGTTCCCGGCAAAGGCTTTGAGTGGGACTTGCGAGAGTGGAAACCAGATACCACCATACGCCACTTCACCCCGCGCTTGATCGACCGCATGATCTACGAGGCGCTGATGGACAGCATGTTTGCCGCCGGCATCGAACCCCTTGCCTTTGAAGACCGCGAAAACCCTACCAAGAAGAAAGTCGCCCGGGAGTTCGAGATCAGCGTAGCGCAGTTGGATTCCATTTACTACCGGGTAAAATGGTGGTGGGAGCTGAACAAAGACGCGGCCTCCAAAGGCGCCCCTTCTCCTCGCTAACCCCCGTTATTTCACCCCCCTCATTGCCATTAAAATTCTCCGTTCCCCAGTCTCCATTCCCCATTCCCCATTCTCTATTCTCCATTCTCCATTCCCCATTCACCATTCACGTGGCGATGGCAATAGCGAATTCAGAATAGCGAATTCAGAATGGTGAATGAAGACCCATCCCCTTTTTTGAGACATCCATGTCGCAAATGATACACCCATGCCCCAGTTGGCTAACTCTCTAAAAATCAATCGATTTGGAATTTATTCAAAAA
>WYBG01000379.1 GCA_011526015.1 Deltaproteobacteria bacterium
CGCGTAAGGTCATAAATTGTGTTTTTAAATTTTTCGGGTATATGGGTATAAGGTATAGGGAAAACAATGCCTTATACCCTATACCTTATATCCTCAAAAATCACAGTTTATGCCCTTATACAGTATAGTAGGTCTGTTTTCTGTTGGGTAAATAGGGCCTCACTAAAACACTTGAACACCCCAAAACTTGGGAACCCTATTCCCGCGGTTTTAACAACTTTCGATGCAACCCGTGCCCAAGATATTGCCATCCCAAAATCCCCTGGCGTGGTTTTCCTTGTAGATATTCCCGCGCCCGGGCCAGGAAGCAATGCGGCGGCATAAAGGCATTGAGCGCCTTGAATTGTTCCGGGAATTTGCGCGCCGCGCGTATAAACGGCTCGACTCTGGCAATAAATTCCTGGTAATCGCCATATTCCCTTCCCACCACGGAAACCAGCTTTTGGTAAAATAGCTCGATCTGCGCCCGGTTCGGATCATCCGGAGGCATGTCGGCGTTCCCGGCGGCTTCGAAAAATTCCGGTTTGATTTTCTCCAGCAGTTGAACCTGCAAGGGGGCCACTTTTTCCCCCATTTCTTCTCGGGGAACAGTCATTTGCACGAAAACTTCCAGCATATCCGCAAGGGTGAAGGGTTGAACTGCCAGGCGGACATCGAAGTAGGGTTCCCGGGAAATATGCTCCCCGGAAAAATCACAGGCCCGGTCGATGGGTTTCAACTCCTCCGCGGCCGGGGTCAGTTTCATCTGCCGGATGTAGTGATTGGGATTCTCGCTCAACGCGCCCGGCCCCGCCAGGCGGCTTTTCACAGCCGCATATTTTTCTTCCCCGAGATGCGCCCGGCTCAGGGGATGGTAAAGCCCCAGGTTCAGCCCCAGGTGAATCAACTCGCCGCAATAAACCCGGTTTTCCGGGCGTCTTAGCCATGCGAAAGCGTCTTTTTCCCCCAGCAGCGCTTCCAACGAGCGGTCCCCCAGGGTGGTGATTTTTTCCAGGTCGATGGTCACCAGGGGGTCTTTGCCATTGAAGAGCTTCCGGTACGGGAAAACGCTAAAGGTATTGGCGATAGCCGTCCAGGCGGTGATGTTATCCACGTAGCGGCGGATTTCCCCGGCCTCGAGCCTGCCCGGAAAGACGGGTTTGAGGAAAATGAGAACGTTCGCGGGGGCGCCAAACAATCCGCTCCGGGTGCGCCGCCGGTTTATCTTGCGGAAAAACCCCTGCGGATTGCCCAGGGAGATGACCCCCGCTTTCCCGTTCTTTTCCACCCCGATGGCCACCTGGCTGTGGAAACAGCGCAGTTTGATTTCATCCAGGGGGTCCCGGGAGTTGTTGCGATAACGGTAACGAATCACCACGGCAAACTCGCCCGGGGCAATAAACCTGGCGATGTCGGGCTGGTCGGATTCGTCGGCCCCCGGGTCTTCCGCCCCGGGGTTGTCGAACGCGATGAGCCGGATATCCTGCTCCCTCAGCCCTAAGGTATGGGTGGGGGCGATGACCGGCTCCGCGCCGTCGAAAGTGGTGCGGGTGCAGAACAAATCCAGGAAAGAATCTGCCCGGCATTGCCAGACCTGCCGCACTTTTTCCAGGTCGATTTCGTATCTCGACGGCGGGGGCTGGCGGTTGAAATCTTGCGGGGCAGCTTGATCGGGTGAAATGCTTTGGCCTGCCATAAACGCTCCTCCTGTGTGATATATACTTATTATCCAAAGGAGCGAAAATATTGACAGGTTTGAAAAATTTTTTGGTGAGTGGTGGAGGAGGGATTTGGTGAGGGGTGAAGAGGTGAATGGTGAGGGGTGGTTACTGCTCACCGCTCTCATCCGTAGCGGCCCTCGATGTAGTCCGCGGTTTTGGGGTTGCGGGGATTGAGGAAAAGGTCATCCGTGTCGTTATGCTCGATAATCTCTCCCAACAGCATAAAAATACACTCGTCGCTGACCCGGCGCGCCTGGGCCATGTTGTGGGTGACGATGATGATGGTGTAACGCTCCCGCAGGCTGAGCATCATGTCTTCCACCGCGCGGGTGCCTTCCACGTCTAACGCCGAACAGGGTTCATCCATCAAAATCACGCGCGGCTTTAAGGGCAGCAGCCGGGCGATGCACAACTTTTGCTGCTGCTCCAATTGCAGGGAGGTAGCCTTCTTTTTCAAGTGGTCCTTCAGATCGTCCCATAGAAAAACCTCCCGCAGCGACTGTTCCACGACTTCATCCAACCCGGATTTTTTCAAGCTGCTGCGCTGCTGGTGCAGCTTCATGCCGAGCACGATATTTTCATATACCGAAATGGGAAGCGGATTGGGGCGTTGGAAAACCATTCCCACGCTTTTGCGCAACTCCGGAAGGGAGACGTCGTTATCGTAGATGTTTTTCCCGAAAATTTTGATCTCCCCTTTGGTGGTCACGTTTCCGTAGCGCTCGTTGATGCGGTTGAAGGTGCGCAGCAAGGTGGTTTTTCCGCACCCGGAGGGGCCGATCAGGCCGGTGATCAAGCGGTCTTTGATATTAACGCTGACATCGATGAGCGCCTGGAAATTCCCGTACCAGAGGTTCAGATGGCGGGTCTCGATGCTATAATTCATTGTTTCACTCATTCATTTTACTCGCGATTATCGAGTGCGTTAGTGTTATGGTGTTATGGTGCTTTAGTATTTCAGTAATTTAGCAGTGGTGTATTTGAACACCCAAACACTATACTCCCCAAAGCCACATTCTGGGCTTTTCAAGATGCTCGATACTGGATGCTGGATTAGCCGGTTCATCGAGCATCGAGCATCCAGTATCGAGTACCGAGTATCGGTAAAAAGCTCAGTTTATGACCTTTCGCAGTATATAACACCAAAACACCATAGCACTAAACACCCGAACACTTGAACACTGCTTCATCCGAAAATGCCGGTGACATATTCGTAAGTCACCCGGTGGGCGGGGCTGTCGGAGAAAATCACGTCGGTCTTGTCGATTTCCAGCAACTCCCCGTTCATAAAGAAAGCGGTGCGGTTAGCCAGTCGGCGGGCCTGCTGCACCAGGTTGGTCACCAGGATAATGGTCATCTGCGATTTTAGTTCTTTTAACACCTCTTCGATGCGCATGGTGGTTACCGGATCGACCGCGATGGAAAATTCATCCAAACAGAGAATCTCCGGTTCGTGGGAGAGCGCCCGGGCGATGGTCAACCGCTGCTGCTGGCCCCCGGACAGCTTGGTGCCCAGGTTGTTGATGCGGTCTTTCACTTCCTCCCACAGCGCGGCCTGCTTCAAGCAGCGTTCTACGATCTCGTCCAATTGGGATTTATTGCGAATGCCCGCCATCCGGGGGGCGAAGGCGACATTATCGTAGATCGACAACGGCAGCCCCACCGGCAGGGGAAACACCATCCCGATTTTCCGGCGCAGGCCGTTGATGTCTTTGATTTTTCGAACCTCTTCCCCGTCGATTTTGATGCTCCCGCGCACCCGCGCCCCGGGAATAAATTCAATGGTACGGTTGATGGCTTGCAGGAGGGTAGATTTGCCCGATTTGGCCGGGCCGATGATACCCAGAATCTCGTTGCGATAGACGTCCAGGTTGATATTCCGCAACGCGGAGAGGGGGCCGTAATCCACGTAGAGGTTGGAGATTTCGATCTTTTTATCGGTAGAAGGTGCCATTCAAACGCTTTCTCTATGAATTTATCCGGGAGTTCGGCGGAAACGGGGGACCGGATGTTTACACCGCGCTACCATCGTTTGCGGGAGCGCAGATAGACCCGGAAGGCAATCGACAGCCCGTTGGTGAGCAGCACAATCGCCATCAATACAACCGCGGTGCCGTAGGGCAGTGCGTGCGGCACGTCCGGAACCTGGGTAGAAATGGTAAACAGGTGCATGGAGAGCGCCATACACTGGTCGAGAAGGTTGTAGGCAAACAAGCCGTCATCCTTCAGGGCCTTGAAGAACACCGCGCCGGTAAACATAATCGGGGCGGTTTCCCCGGCGGCGCGGGAAACCTGCAAAATGATCCCGGTGAGAATTCCGCTGATGGAATTGGGCAGCACGATGGTGCGGATGGTCTGCCAGCGGGTGGCGCCAACGTTCCAGCAGGCGGTGCGAAAGGGCATGGGAACGGAAGCCAGCGCCTCTTTGGTGCTGGCGATGATCACCGGCAGGGTCATAATCGCCAGGGTAAGGGAAGCCGCCAGGATGGAGCGCCCGATGCCGGCGAACAACACGAACGCGCCCAGGCCGAACAGGGCGTGAACGATGCTGGGCACCCCGGCGAGGTTCACCACCGCAAGGTTGATGATGCGAGTGAACCAGTTATCCGTGGCGTATTCATTCAGGTAAACCGCCGCCAGCACCCCGATGGGAGCGGATACCAGCAGGGAAATCACCACTAAGTAAATAGTTCCCAATAGCGGGGCCCAAACGCCCCCGGCGCGCATACGGTTGGCGGGGTTTTCCAACAGAAAGTCGATGGAGAGAATCGGCCAGGCCTGAACCACCAGGTAAGCGATGATCATAACCAGGGGAATGATCATCGACAGCGCCATCAGGAAGAAAATCAGCTTCGCGAGCGCCTCGGTACGCTTTTTCTTCCGCACAAAAGGGGTTTCGGTGAAGGTAATGGATTCCATCATCAACTCTGTTCAGGGTTTCGAGTGTTCGGGTGCTCAGGTGTTATAGATTCTTCATGCCGAAATCTGAGAGTTTGTCCCTAACTTTTTTAGCCACAGAGTTCACAGAGATCACAGAGTTTCGGCATAGCTCCACTTCCTGGCTGGCATAATTTCTCAGTTCCTCTGTGCTC
>WYBG01000380.1 GCA_011526015.1 Deltaproteobacteria bacterium
CAAGTCGAAAGAGGCGCTGCTGCCCAGCCACACATGAGCCAGTTCATGCGCCAGGGTAAACATCTGCGCGGCCTTGCCATCCGCGCCGTTGACAAATACCAGCGGCGCGTATTCATCCGCCAATACAAACCCGCGAAATTCCTCCGGGTTTAGTTTGCGGTGGGTGTTGTTTCCGACAACGCCGTTTACCACCACCAGGATGCCGGCTTTCTCGATTGTAATTTGCAGGGTCCGCAAAGCGGCGGTCCAGGTGGGTTGCTGAGCCGCCCACGTCTCCTCAAGACCCAATATCTCTCTGATATGCCGGGCGATGATTATGGGGTTTTCTGTAAGAGCGGTCGAACCGGCAAAAGGCAACGGTTCATGCCCTTGTTCGATAAGATACTCGCGCAGCCAGGCCTGTCTCTGCTGCATGGTGTGGATGGTCTCGAGAAGGTCTGGACCGGCCTGGCGCACAGGTTCACGCCCCAGGGTTCGGTAATGGGGAATGGGTAATCGCTCCTCAGGCGGTTCAGCCAACAGCAGGTAACCAAAAGGAACCGCTGCGGCTTTGGCGAATGCTTCCAACTGGCGCAAAGTCGGTTGAGCCGCTCCACTCAGCCATTCAGAGAGCTTTGGGAATTTCCTCTCCAGGTCTGCCCGGTTGCCGGAACGCCGTGCCGCCCACTCTAAAACGGATGTATTGGGTGCAATTCTCATAGATTATTCTTATTTCCTGAACTTAGCCCGACGCTGATAATGTAATTTGAGCAAAGAATTTAAGCAAGGAATTAATCCGGGGGGCTGTTCCCCGGTTGCCGGTATAGCCGGCGGGTGAGGATTATGAAATAGGGGGGAAATGGGTTGGGGGGGAGTTGCAAAGTTAGACCCGCCAAGTTTCTGCATTGCGTTATTTCTTCTTTTGTTGCGGAAAAGACCTGACATATTATGTTACCAATGTGACGGCATCATCGTTTACTTCGTTGATGTCGATTTGGTAGGTCTCCTTGATCGTTGCAAATTGTGTTGGATGATGCTCCCTGATGATTTCAAGCACTTCTTTGCACGCATTCCGCAGTTCATCTACTTCTGAGAGAGGATTCAACACCCGGGAAAATGACTCATGGGAAAGGTGGTTTGCAAGCAGTGCAAGTTTCGGTTTACCCATACCATCAAGAAAAGATTGGAAATCGTTTGATCCCAGGCTTTCGAAGCTTGAGAGAATCTCAAGAACTCGACGAATAACATTTCCAATGAAAATCTTCTGATTTTTTCTCGAATTTGGATTTTTGTAATACCTGCAAATGGCAGAAATGTATTCGGCATAATTGTTAATTGTTTTAAGGGCTGGTTCTAGGACGGTTACACCATTCTCTTTTCTGATTGTTTTGCTCAAGCTTTTCCATTTGGTTGAGAGTCGGTCATATAGGAGTGAATTGTGAGTAAAAACGAAAAATTGGCCGAACTTGACCTCGTGTTGCAGGATAACTGAAAGGACTTGTTCCGCCTTCTCAATTATGGTTGCGATACTGTGAAAATAGACATAGTCGGCGCTATCTACAGGGTCGTCAAAAACGAGTACGTAGTTTTTCAAATCTCTGGGGTTATCAACTTCAGAAACGATTTCTGCAAAGAAATAGCACAAGGAGAGGATCTTCTTCTGTGCTGAACTGATCCGGCTGCCTTCGTTAGAAATGTCATAGTTTTTGTCGACAACGATGTTGAGCCGCTTATTTGCATCGATTGTATATTCCCCCAGACCAATGATATTCAACAAATCGTTGAATACCTTTCTTATTACATCATGGGGCGGGCTTTCATTCTCAAGTCGCTCGATTTCCGCTGAATTTTCCTCAATAAGTTGTCTGGTTTTGATAATCGCTGCCCTCAGACGCTGATTGTCTGACCACATTTCCCAAGCAAAATGATTAGCCAACTTCCTGTTTAATGTCATACGCAATTGACTGATTGAATCGATTTTGCTAATGATCTGCATGATCAAACGGTTGTTGTTTTCGATATTTGCAATATGCAAATTTTCGAGTGCCACGAGTTGGTCATGGATTGAAATCGACCTCTCCATATGATTATATTTTTTATCCAAAAGTGCGATCAGTTCGTCGTGAACTGACTCGTTGTACGTAAGGATCTTCCATCCTGATAAGTCAACCCCGTACTTAGTCGCTTCTGCCAATGCTTTCGTATGAGCAGCCTCAACAATCCCAATTTGTCCGGTGATCTGATTTCTGTAATTATCCAACTCCGTAATAGCATCTTTGATTCCTTTACGCTTCTCTGAATATGTGGATTGCAGGAAATCCCGATATCTATTAATTACTTCCTCTGATTCGGGCCATTCTCGACGACAAAACGGACACTCTGCAGATAATCCCTCGTTATAAATCGAAACTCCTTGTCGGTAAAATTCTGTGTAATTCTTCAGATATTTTGCTGCTTCGACGCTTATTTCCGGGGGCAATACAACCTCTGTGCATTTGTCTGCGATTGACTTTGCAGAGAAGCGGAATCTGACCTGGTCAAAATCAAGTTCCGATATTGAACGGTCCGGTTTGCTATAACCAAGCTGCTTTCGTTGTGTGAGTAGGGTTGAGTCATGGGGCAAATTACATGTGGCATCCAACAGAGTGTCTCTGGAAATTATAGAATCTACATTTATCGTGCTTTCGGTTTGATCACGAAAACTCCTAATGGTTTTGTTGACCACGGCGTCGGCTTCACGGAGTTTTTCTTCAAGCTGTTTGGAAAGTGATTCCAGTTGCCTTCGTGCTTCCTCTAGTTCCCGGTTCACCTCGCCAATTATAATTCCGGTCTCGCGGAAATCAACATTAATCGTGTCCCCAATAGTGCGCGCAGTGTATTTGTCGTCGAATACTTTAACAGGCATCCACGATGAGCCAGAAACAATCAATGATCTATTCCGAGGATCAAATGTAAATGACAGCATAGATGAGCTACTTAACGTCACACTGGCCGTCATAACCTGAGATGAAGCCTCTTTCGATATTCGGCTTTGAATGAAGGTTTTCAGGTTCTCTTCAGATTTTGGATCACGCTTGTAAATAAACGAATCTATGTGCTGAAGCAGTCCAACGAGAGTTGATTTGCCGGAACCGTTTGTGCCGAAGATCAAGTTTGTCTTCAAAAAGTCTGCATCGTTTTCGAAGTTTATCAACGACGACAGATTTTTGATCGAAATTCTTTTGATCTGCATTTCATCTTCTCCCAAATACTCTTTAGGTCTGAAAAATTTGTCCGCAACATAACATATTACTTATTTAAAATATACTTTGTGCTTGCTAGGTGTTCAGGCAAAATCTTAACTGATCTAAAAATAGCCATATAACTAATTTTCATCAAGAAGAAAATTTGAACAAAAAGAGTTTTCACCTATAATTTTCGTCACCTTCCCGGTCAGTATAAGCAATTTTTTGTCCCCCACCCCGCCGCGGCTTTAAACACACACACCCCGCACCTTTCGATACAAAACGCCGCCCAAAACGCGGCGTTTTTACTCAAGGTGCGGAGCAGCGCCGGTCATGGCGGGGAGGTCACTCGAAAAATGAAGGCATATTTCCCGCAAAATGAAGGCGCATTTTCCCCCAAAAGTGCCTTCATTTTCCTGCGCATGAAGGCATATTTCCCCCTTGAGAGGTTACCCCTGCTTTGCCGCTTGCAGCCGGCACCAGGCGTATAGCGCGTCATATACTTCAAATTGCCGGCGCAAATTTTCCATGTCATCAGGAAAGCGAAGGCTGTATCCTACCGCGATGGCTTCCAGACCGGGGGCTATTTCCTCGGTGTGGAGGTCGGCTTCAATGTCTGCCGCGTGGACGATTTTAGCGAGCCGGAGGAGAGCCGGTTCCCTCAACCCATACTTTTCAATGATGGTCTCGAAAGAACATTTCCCGTCGTGATGCCCGAGTTCCACATCGGGAGCATCGTAGGGAATGGCTCCGGTTTTTTTTGCTACCTTTTCCACCTGGCTCTTCGGCACGAAAAGAAACTCCGCCTGCGAGTCAATAAAACGGGTGATCAGCCACGGGCAGGCAACCCGATCTACATGCACGTGGGAACGAGTTATCCATTTCATAATTGTTTACTCCTTTTTTGATGGTGTTTGCATAGAGGGAATTTCCGCGCGGTCCAAATCCTGCCCAAACAGGGCAAAATAGAGCGTCCCCGTTAATCCGAAGCCGAAAGCCACCAGGAAGTTGGTTGCCGGCGAGGTAATCGCATTGAAGAAGGGCAGGAGCGTCTGCCCTGCCCCAATGGCGTTTATGATGAGTTCTGCCGTGGAAGCGTCCCAGAGAAGCGCCCCGCCAAAAGCGGCAATCGATACGATGACGTCGCGGATGAGATAATACACCCCGAACGTCGCCGCTTTTCTGCCCTCCGGGGCCAAATCCATGATCAATGCTTTGCGGGTTGGTTCGCCGAACTCCTTCAGTCCGCGGATAACGAAAGCAATCGCCATAACCCAGAAGGATTGCGCCACCAGCAGAATCAGCGGGAACATTGTGAAAAAGACAAAGGTCGCCACCACAAACGGTTTTTTGCTGCTCTTATCGGCCAGGTAGGCCACCGGAATGTACACCAGCATGGCGGTTATCATCTCCACAGTGGTCAGCAGGCCGAACTGCAAGGGGGTAATCTTGTTGATGCTGACGCACCAGACCACCACAAACGCATAGGGAATCTGCTCGCAGAAGCGCACCAGAATATCCGCTGTCAGCAGCTTTCGCAGGCGGGCATCCAGTAAGGCCAGGCCATAAGATGAAGAATTTTTCTCAACGGGAGTTCGTTTCTCATTGCTGATCAGTACCTGCTGAAACGCCAGCGACACCCCGGCCAGCACCAGGGCCACGATAAAAGCCAGGCGCACCCCCTGCACTTCCCCGAATGCCCCGATCAGCGCCCCACCGATCACCGGCCCCAGGGCCATCGGGATACGCCGCACCAGGGAGTGCAGCGACACGCCCATGGTGCGCTTGTTGCGGGGCAGAACCGTTGCCACCATATCCATTATGGCCGGCAGGGAGACGGCGCTCCAGGACACGAACAGGATTGCGCCTAAGATGACCGCTTCCCAACTGGGGAAAACGATCACCACTGCATAGCCGGCCATGGCGATCACATTGAACAAGAGCAGGGCGCGTTTATAGCCTAATTTATCGCTGGCGTAGCCGCCGGGGAAAGAGTAGAGAGCGCTGAGGAGATTGTCCAGACCGTTCAGCAAGCCGATAGAGAACGCCCCGCCCCCCAGGGCCATCAGGTAAAGGGGCAGGAACCGCTCGGCCATTTTTTCTCCCAGCCCGACCAATACCACCATTGCCAGCAGCGCTACGATGTTTTTCTTCAAACCTAAAAAATCACCAATTCGAGCGTAGCTCCCCTTCCGTGGCCGGCCTTGTTTTAAGATTTGCATATTAACGCCAATCCTTCTTTTGGTGAAATAACGGCAATGGATTGAGGGGAGTTGCGGAGGGAGTAGATAGAGTGGTAAAGGTTACTTGAGCGGCAAATATTTGATTTGCCCCCCCATTCATGCCTCGTTCTTCCGGTGTCTGGCAAGAAGGCGGGCGCGGATGCCTTGCGGCGGGAAACGCTTCTCGGTTTCAGTCCAGATTCGAGCGGCTTCGGCTTCACGCTGGCGCAGGTAGGCGTCAACTTCGGCACGGTTATGCGGTAACAAATTGAACGTGAAAATAGGCGGTTCACGAACCGCCCCTACTTATACCCGGGCAGCTTCTTTGATCTTTTTGGGAGCATGTTTTATACCCAGAAATCCGTCAATCGATAAATCTTCATCGATTAGCGGCCAATGGATGCCATACCCGGAAGGGGATATTTCGTACCGGTTCCTCTCCACAGCCGAGGCGTTGGCTAACTTTTCGGATATTTCCGGCAATTGAAATTCGTAGCGCCGGCCGTCGATCTTTATGATGAGGGTTTCATCGGTAAACTGAATATCGCTTACTTCATGGTATTTTTTCATTTCTTCCGTTCCTCCTGGAATTTATTCCCTGGCGGATGCTCCCCCATTTCATACAGAACCTTGCGCAGGTTAACCAACCCCTCTCGATTTAGCTGCAACGCCTCTATCGTTGCCCGGCCTGTGGAGGTTAAACCCACCATCAAGGTGAAATCCTCGCTCCAACCAAAATGGTCGCGCCATTTGTGCCGCCTTGGATGAAACAAGGGGACTATCTCTCCACTTACCGAATCAAGCGCGCCAGTTTTAGTATGTTTATGCCCGTTACATCCCGGGCAGGCTAAGGCTAAATTAGCCAATTCGGTTTTTCCTCCCCGGCTGCGCGGCATTATATGTTCTACAGAAAATGAGTGGGTCGCAAAACGCGCCTGGCTGAGGCAATATTCACAACAGCCCTCTGCCCGTTCCACGATGGTTCGTCTCTGTTTAGCGGAAACGCGTTTGTCATTCATAAGCAGGGGGGCGAATATCCAGCTCTTCCATCAGGGCGGTTAGCGAAATTCCCCGCAGGCGCGCCAATTCTGCCAGGTATTGTACCCGCTCTGCATTCATTTTTTCAATCTGGCCGGTGATGTGCAATAATTCCTGGTGCTCATCCGAAGTAAGCTTTTCCTCCCTTCGCCTAGTATTTAATACATCGTAGCGTTTTTGAACTTCGGGCGGCAGGCCGCGATTGATTTTCAAAAGCAATTGAGTTTCCTTTTCAGGTAAATAGGGCGCTCTGCGTTTTGCCCGTAAAGCGATCACGCGGGATATGAGTTGTTCTAATTCTGTTAGACTTAATTGCTCGGCCTTATTCAGCAACTCGTCCACGGATAAAGCAGATTTTGTCTGGATAGTTGGCATTTTGGAAGTTCCTGTTTTTAATAGGATAATTCGACGTTTGTTATATCCCGTCCCATAAACATGCATCAACAGTTATAATATAATATTGTTTTCGTGGTTAGGAAATAGCGGAAATGGATTGGGGGGAGTTGGGG
>WYBG01000045.1 GCA_011526015.1 Deltaproteobacteria bacterium
AATTGACGTCGATCTCGGACTGCCCGCTATATCCTTCGATAGTGGCGGTATCCTTGATATTCTGAACCTGGTTGTATCCTTCGATGAAAATCGTGGGTTTCAGGATATTGCTGAATTCGAAGATGGCAAAAATGTCGTAATCTTTGCGAGCGTTGACGTCGAAGCCGGCCAGAACCAGCATTCGGTTCAAGATTTCGTTGCTATAGGCATAAGTTCCCAATTTAAGGGTTCCATAGTCCACCACCACGCGCGGCATGATGAACACGCCGGAGAACCCGTTTTTATAAGGTTTGGCCGGCAACGTGTCCCCCAGGGTCTGGTTATATTGCGCCGGGGTTAGCAGCGGAATTCGGGTTTCATAATTATCGATGTAAGTTAGCTGTGCGGGGGAAAGCTCTTCCGCCTCGCGGATGCGGTAAATTTTGTACCCCTGGTCGATGTACTGGGAATAGAAAAGCTCCCCCGCCGGGGTCATGGTGGGCATAAACGCCCCGCCGATCACGTTGCTATAAGCTTTTTTCTCCCCGGTTTGGAGATTCAGGCTGTAGATATTGAAAATACCGGTTTCGTCTCCGGCATAGAGCAATTCCCCATTGCGGGGATCGAAGGCGGGGTAGCGTTCGTCGCTGCGACTGTTCAGCAGGAAGGACATCTCGCCTCCCCCGGAAGAAATTTTGGCGATGTCGCGCCCGAATTCCACAGAGGTGTCGAACACGATATAGGAATCATCGGGAGACCAGCGGGGATGGTAAATTTGCCGCCCATCCACGAAGCGGGTCAGTTGCACAAGCTGCTTTCCTTTGAATCCCGCTTCCCGGTAATAAAGCTCTTTTTTCTTCTTCCGCGCCGGGTCGATTTGCTCGATAACCCGGTGCTCGTTCAACTCATAGAACCGCTCCTGCCAGTTTTTCTGCGCCAGGGTTTCTTCGAGATTCCCCAAATCCAGGGTGAACAGGTGGGTCAGGCCGTCGCTCTCCACGATAAAGGCCAGGCGGGAGCCGTCGTGCGACCAATCCGGATGGCGCGCCCGCAAGGCGCGGGTAATGCGGTACTCTTTCTCTTTTTCCAGGTCGTAGATGTAGAGATCGTTGAAATTGCTCAAGGTGGAAGGAACCGGGGTGATTTTGGCATAGGCGAGGTAACGCCCCTCCGGCGACCAGGACAGCGAGCCGGTGATCTTTCCGGCGACCGCTTTCTTCTCCCCGCTCTCCAGGTTTTCTACGATGAGCTGATTCAGGGAGAGATAGTCCGCCTTGCCGCTGGCCAGGTAGGCAATCTTTTTCCCGTCCGGCGACACAATGGGGTGCAAATTGCCGATCCCCTCCCCTGCCAGCGCTTCCCCGGTCTTCAGGTGTTGTTGAACGGCGGTCAACTTTTCGCCATAGGACTGTTTCAAATGGTCATGCCACTGCCGGAACAACGCCTCCGCGCCGGTTCCGGTTACTTTTTTGATCACTCCTTTGAAAGAGAGAGTGAGGGGCGAATCGGCCTGGTCGGCTAACTTTGCCACCACGGTATCGCCGTAGGTTTCAGAGAGATACTTGATGAAGGCAAATCCCTGGTTGTAGGCGGATTCATTTCCGATGCTGTTCTTGCCAAAGGTGCTCATGGCGTCGAAATCGAGCAGCTTGCCGGTCATTACCCGGTCGCGCAGGATCATTTCCCGGTGGGAATCGCGGTAATCGAACTGCTTCGGCGGGGTTTGGTACTGGCAAACCCCTTCGGCAAACCACACCGGAATGGTGATGCCGGAAATGGGATAGGAAACCAGCACATCCGGAAAACCGCGCACCACGTCGGGCCGGCGGTCTTCCTCATACCCGAACCATTGAAACCAGCCCGCCGGCACGTGGCGCCCGAATTTCAGGGCTTTTTGCAGGGAAATGATGTGGGTGTATTCGTGGGTGACCACGTCGCGCAGCCAGTTGTGGGTTCCGCGCAGGATGTAGTCGAGGTTTTCCGCCCAGATTTCTACTTTGTTATCATAAAAATAGGCTGCCCCGTTGGCGTAATCCTGCACGTCTTTGATAATAAACTCTACCTTCCCCTCCGGCTCGTACTGGTATAACCCGGTCACGTGGGGATAAATATCCTCCGCAATTTCCGCCACGGCGTGGGCGGTGCGGATAGTTCCCTGGTGATAATGCACTTTGAAGTGCTCGGTCTCGATGGTCTGCCAGACCAGTTCCGGGTGGCTGGGCTCGAAATCTTCCTGGGCGAGCAGGGGAAAATGCAAAATGCAAAGTGCAAAATGAAAAATGAAAAAGCAGAAAAAAATCGCCCGAACGGATTGCCATCCCGGTCTGCCGGGATGCACATCACAGAAAGATCGCCACGCTTTAGCGTGCAAATATTGATTGCCACCCCGGTTTACCGGGATGCCAGAAAAATGAAATGATCGCCGCGCTTTAGCGCGCCAGCCGCTACTTAACTGCAAAATATCTCTCACAGGATTCCTTCGTCTCCATATCAACCGCTAACACCGATTTTACCAGGTCCTCAGCAAACTCCCTCCCCCTCCGCTCGTTTTCCCCAGGCTCCTCTTTGCCGGCTGAAGCCGGGCAATCGTTTTTATTTCACCACGGCGATTTTGATCAGTTGAACCTCGGTTTTGTCGTTGCCCCGCGCTTCCACCCGGGCGATGTACACCCCGCTTTGCACCGCGGCGAGGTCCCAGCGCACCTCGTTGTCGGTGAGGGCATTGCCGGTTCCTTGCAGTTCTTTCACCAGGTCCCCCGCGAGGTCGAAAATTTTAATGTTCACCTGCGCTTCCCGGTTCAAACGGTAGCGGATGAAGGTGTAATCTTCGATGTTGGGATTGGGCCAGTTATAGACCGATTCCGCCGGCAGCAGGGCGTCGGGGGCGGTCGTTGGCGCGGGTGGAATTGCCGGGGGAAGGTTGCTGTTTGCCGGGTCGCCGTAAAGCTGCGGCCACTGCGGGCGAGTGTTTTCGTCGATACGGGAAGCGAAATCCCAGGCGTACACGGTTCCGTTAGCGGTGACGCAGGCCAGTTCCAAATCCTGGTCGCCGTCGATGTCCAGCAAGGCGGGGCTAACTAAAATTGAGTCTCCCACGGCTAAGGGAAAATCCGGCAGCAGGCTGCCGCGCAGATCGAAGCCGCTGATCATGCCCGCGGGATCGGCGAC
>WYBG01000381.1 GCA_011526015.1 Deltaproteobacteria bacterium
ATCGGCCGTATTTCTGATTATCCCTATCAGCAGATCACCGATCTGCTACCAGCCAACTGGAAAACAAAATTCAAAAAATAATCCGCCGCCGGGAATTCGTCAAGGTGTAGTTCACCGAGCGGATACGATCGACCACCAAAAAAAACGAATTAGTAGTCTCTCCCAATAATTCCCTTTTAATCTGCTTAGGATGGATTTTATTGAGTTTTTGAGCATGAGAAGGGTTAAGGATTCGTAGGGAATATTGCATGTGAGTTATTAATGTCGAATAGCCTACGCCAAAAAGCCCCGCAATTGTATAAATCTGGACCGGTGTTGCTGAGTTTGGAGCCCAATTTCTAACTTGGAAAGCATTTTGAACCGCCATTTTAGGCATCAGAAGAAAACCCGAAAAACATTCCACTAAGAATTCTTCAGGATTAAAGACTCTATCCATCTCTTTTTTCTCAACAAATTCATCAATTCGAGAGCCATGATTAAAAACATGATGTCCAAACTCATGACCACAGTTATAAACCTGCCGAACTTGCGGGCGTTCAGAGCTGAGAATAATGATAGGTCTGGATGATTTTAAATATACACCTTCCATACTGGGAATACTTACAAATCTTATTTCCACTCCGAACTGTTCAACCAGATCATATATGCAAATCGGATCTGATAATTCAAGATGTCCTTCTTTTCTAACCTGCAATGCTTTGAATAAAGCCTGCTGTGCTAATTGTTTCCTTTGATGAATCACTTTTCTCCCTCCGATTTCGCTAATGCAGCCAATAGGTCTAATACCTTTTGAACATCTTCTTTTTTTAGTTTGGATAAATTTCTTGCTGCCAAAAGAATCTCGTCTTCGATTTTGTTAGTTTGATCAGTCTCTTCACAGGCAAGCCAACTCACACTTACTCCATATATTTCTGCGAATTTAGCAAGTTCTTCAGCCGACACGTTTCTTCTTCCTGCTTCAATCTCCGAAACAGAAGGCCGATGCATTTCCATTAATTTTGCCGATTGGCCTTGAGATAGACCAGCATTTTTACGAGCGAGAGCCAATCTTGAGGCTATAGCCATTTTTTTGCTTTCTGGTTTGCTCATTGGTTCTTCTCCTTATCTAATTTGTTCATAAATTCTATCTACAACTTCATATAATTGTAGTGCGTGTTTTCCATCTTCCGAAACAAATAGGTTAACGTCTCCACCAATTTCACAACCTAACGCAGCACCTAATTCAATGGTGGTCTCCACTGCTCGAAGACTGTCAAAACCCGGCAAATTCCCAATTGGTATTATCCTTTCATCAATATTGAAGTGTTTCTCGCCACTTAATATTTGTACCTTGTAAATTACATTTTTTAATTCGGTGAATATTTCATCTCTAGTCATTGCTTTTCTCCTTTCTTACGTATGGTAAGAATATCTTACCGATTTTTTAGAGAAAAGTCAAGAGATTTTTTTGAAGTGGAGAAAAAATCTATCGGAAGAATGAGTAGGCAGGGGGAAGGGCTATCCAATCCGCGTTCCAATAGCCTATTCCGGCCCGGTCATGGCCCGCGGATCGAGAATTTTTTTTAGCTGATCGGGAGGCAGGATATTCTTCTCCGCGGCAATCTCCCGGATGGTTCTGCCGCTTTGGTGGGCTTCTCTGGCAAGCGCCGCCGCGGCGTCATACCCGATATAGGGAACCAGGGCGGTCGCCAGGGCTAAGCTCTGTTCCAGCAGGGAGGCGATCCGTTCCCGGTCGGCCTTTATTCCCTTGACGCACTTTTCGGTAAATGCCTTGACGCCGTTGGCCAGCAAGCCGAGGGATTGCAGCAGGTTATAGGCCATCAGCGGCATCATGGCGTTCAGCTCCAGGTTGCCGGAAAGCCCGCCGACGGCAATGGCGGCGTCGTTGCCGATTACCTGGGCGCAGACCATGCACAGCGCCTCGGCCATCACCGGGTTGACCTTGCCGGGCATGATCGATGACCCGGGCTGAACTGCCGGGAGGATCAATTCCCCGATGCCGCAACGCGGCCCGGAGCCTAACCAGCGGATATCGTTGGCGATTTTCATCAGGCTCACGGCCACGGTTTTTAAAGCCCCGCTGACTTCCACAACCGCATCTTTAGCGCCCTGGGCTTCGAAGTGGTTTTCCGCTTCCCGGAATCGAATTCGGGTCATGGCGCTGATTTCTTTTACCACTTTGCGGGCAAATTTAGGATGGGTATTGATGCCGGTGCCCACGGCAGTTCCCCCGATGGCTAACTCTTCCAAATGGCGGCGGGTATTTTGCAAGCGCCGGATACTGTGCTCCACCATACTGGCGTACCCCCCGAATTCCTGTCCCAGGCGGATGGGGGTGGCATCCTGCAAGTGGGTGCGCCCGATTTTGACGATCTTATCGAACTCCCTCGCTTTTTTCTCCAGCGCCCGTTGCAAGCCCTTCAGCGCCGGCAGCAGTTCCTTTTCGACGGCCTCCAGCGCAGAAACGTGCATGGCCGTGGGAATAACGTCGTTGCTGGATTGGCCCATGTTCACGTGATCGTTGGGGTGCACCGGTTTCCGGTCGCCGATGCTGCTCCGCGGGAGGGCATTCGCCCCGCCGAGGATTTCGTTGGCGCGGTTGGCGATCACTTCGTTGGCGTTCATGTTGGTGGAAGTTCCCGAACCGGTCTGGAAAATATCCACCACGAAGTGGGCGTCTAACTTTCCTTCCAGCACTTCTTCGGCGGCTCTAACAATCGCCTCCCCTACCCTTTTATCTAATTTTTCCAGGGCCACGTTCGCCTTCGCCGCCGCTAATTTTATCATGCCCAGCGCCCGGATGAATCCCCGGGGAAAGCGCAGCCCGCTGATGGGGAAATTCTCCACCGCCCACCGGGTTTGCGCGCCCCAGTAGGCGTCTGCGGGGACTTTCATTTCGCCCAGGGAGTCTTTTTCGATGCGGTAGTTCCGGTTTTCCATAAACATCCTCCTTGCGCATCAACAATGTTTATCTTAGGGGGTTGGAAAGATTTAATGTAGCGGTCAAACGTAGATACTTACCCAACGAACCGTAAGAAATGAATATTGCATGGTACGTTATATCTTTCCAACCTCCTAATCCGCCCAGGCGAAACGGACTGCTGTTTCGGATTGGCGGCGTCGCACCGAAATATATGTTTGTGCCACACGAATGACCTTCCCAAGGCGTTTGGCTTGAGTATTAAACTCTTTATGCTTTAGAAATCGGCGGATAAAGGTTGCGGCTTCATACTGATCTACGCCAAGAAAGACTATCGAATAATGAGAATGGCAATAACTTAGCCTATCAAAATCCGAATCGAGAGTAAAGAAGGTCAAGCGGCGTTGCTGGCGAAGTAGCGGAATAATCTCGGAGTCTTTTAATCCCGAACGTCCAATTTCGTATCCGATTTGGCGAATATGAATACGCCAACTTTTCAATAGTTGGCGTTGGCTTTCCGGAAAATGCTCATCGATTACGATCATACTAGCGTCAAATCCAGCGCATAATCATTAGAGTGCTCATAAAATGCCTGGCTTGCCAGCCGCACAGCTTCGGCAATTGCTTCCTTTTTGATGCTTCCCCGCCACTCATCGACAATTGCCTCCCAGGCCATGCCACTTTCTACCTGTTTCAAAACTTGCGAAACCATAATTCGAGTGCCGATAAAAGTAGGTTTTCCGTGGCAAATTTCCGGGTCAACAACAATGTACCGTCCAAGCAGTTTTCGATTCATCCAATTTTTTCCTCTATTTTTGTGACATCACCTACCGATAACTGAATATAGCTTAAATTCTGGAAGAAATGAATTCTAACTTTCAACACGCCGGGCAACCCTGCAATCACCCCAAAATCTCTGCCAGCCGGCCCTTCGATTGTTCCGCCACCTTCTCATGCAGGGAATTTCCGTGGGCGTCGATGGTCACCACCGCCGGGAAGTTCTTCACCTGCAAGTGCCATACCGCTTCCGGGCTGCCGAACTGTTCCAGGGAAACCCCGCTCACTTCTTCCACGCATTTGGCGTAAATCTGCGCCGCCCCGCCGATGGCGTGCAGGTACGCGCAGCCGTGTTCCCGGCAGGCCTGGCGGGTCTTCTCTCCCATGCCCCCTTTTCCGATCACCCCGCGCAGGTTGAAACGTTTGATAACCTCCGCCTGGTAGGGTTCTTCCCGGGTAGAGGTAGTGGGGCCGGCCGCCATCACCTGGTATTTACCGTCCTTTTCGAGCATCACCGGGCCGCAGTGGTAAATGACCCCGCCCCTGATCACCGGGAGATCGCCGCCGTCGAATAAATATTTATGCACCGCGTCCCGCCCGGTGAACATGGGGCCGCTCAGCAGCACCACATCCCCCACCTTTAGCCCGCGCACGTCCGCTTCGCTGAGCGGCAGGGTTAATTTTTGGGCGTTTTCCGCGCCGATCTCGATCTCCGCGGGGAATTCAAATTCTTTCTCGAATTCACCGGGGGCCTGGTAAAGCCACTTTTGCACCTTGCCGCTGACGTCCAGCACCATTCCCCGCCGGCGAAACGCCCAGCACATATAAGCAATGCTCACGAAAAACGAGGCCGGGAGGCGGTTCAGGTAATCCACTTTGCAACTGCCGATGGTGAAACTGCCCCCGAAGCCCATGGGACCGATTTCCAACCGGTTCGCTTCTTTCAGAATGGATTCTTCCAGCTCCGCCAGCTCCGGGTAGGGATTGGTATCGTCTAATTCCCGCAATAGCTGCTTTTTGGCGTAAGAGTAACCGGAGGCGCGGTCGCCGCCGATGCACACCCCCAGGAATCCCGGGGCGCAGCCCTTTCCCTGCGCCTGCACCACCGCGTCCATAATGCAGGCGCGCACCCCTTGCAGGTTGCGGTCGTAGCGTTTCCCGTTAAAAAATGCCGGAAGGGAATACTGGCTGCTCATGTTCTCGCAGCCCCCGCCCTTTAGCACCAGGCGCACGTCTATTGTATCATCCCGGGTCTGCTCGAAATAATAGACCGGGCTGCCTTTACCCAGGTTGTTGCCGGTGTTTTTTCCTTCCAGGGAATCCACGGAATTCTGGCGCAGGTAGCCTTTTTCCGTGGCCAGCACCACCGCCTCTTCCGCAGCTTTCTGGAACAGCAACTGATCCATCCCTACCGGGCTTTTCACGTAAAAAGTAATCGTGCCGGTATCCTGGCAGATGGGCAGGGATTCTTTTTTGGCCAGCCCGATGTTCTGCATGATCATATTGGCGGCCATATCGGCCATGGAATTCTTCGCTTCCAAATTTTTCTTCAGCGCGATCACGCTTTCCACGTCCGGGGGTAAAAACGCGGAGGTGCGGCGGATGAGTTCTAACAGGTTGTCTTTGAGTAGTTGGTAGTTCATGGTGGTTTCTCCTTACGTATGTTTGTCGTCCAGGCCTGAAAAGGTGTAAAAGGATCAAATATGTTCCGAAACCCACTTATAGATTAACTGCTTGCCGCTTATATTCTCTTTTTTGGCTTTGGCTTCAATTTCCGCAATTTGTTCTGGCGTGAACTCAAGTATTTTATATAATCTTTCTAATTCGATCTTTAACATTAATTCGGGAGAAAGCCTCATATCTACATCTTCCATTTCATCCCAGTATTCAGCGGTGGAATGTTCATCCCAAAAATCCTGGATCTCCTCAATCGTTTTAAATTCCTCGGGGATGCGAGCCTTATTTCTTGCCATATCTTTTCCTCCTGCTTTACTTACACGCCCAACATCTTGCTTACCAAATCCCCGCAATCCGGGTCCCGCAATCCGGGCAGGTTCCTTCACCGGTCACCTTGCAGTAATGGATCAGGTAGCCAGTGCGTTTTACCAGGGTAGCCTGGCAGTTAGGGCAGTAGGTATTTTCATAACGGCTGAGGCGGCCGGGCAGGTTGCCGGCATAGACGTAGCGCAACCCCTCTTCGTAGCCGGTTTCCACCGCCCGCTGCAGGGTGCGGGCGTCGGTATTATCGGGGCCGGTCATTTTGTAATCTTTATGGAAAGCGGTCACGTGCCAGGGAATATCCGGCGAGACGGATTTGATGAATCGCGCCGCTTCCCGCAGCTCTTCACCGGAATCATTGAATCCCGGCACCACCAGGGTGACGATTTCCACCCAGAATCCCATTTGATGGGCCAGCCGGATACTGTCGAGAATGTTTTGCAGAACCGCCCCCAACTTGCGGTAATTCTTATCATTCATGGTTTTCAGATCCACCTTGAATCCGTCGGTGTAGGGGCGGATGTATTGCAGCACTTCCGGGGTGGCGTTCCCGTTGGAGACGTACAGGCAGGTAAGCCCCTCCGCTTTCGCCAATTTGAAGCACGCCATGGCCCATTCCGAGGTGATCAAAGGCTCGTTGTAAGAGCTGGCCAGGCATTGGGCGGCATATTTTTTAGCCAGGTCCACCATCTGTTCAGGAGTGATTTTGTAAGGGGTGTGGCCGGGAGCGCCGGCGTCGCGCAATACCTGGGAGATGTCCCAGTTCTGACAATAACTGCAATGAAGGTCGCAACCCAACATTCCAAAAGTCAGGGTTTGGGAGCCGGGAAAGACGTGGTAATAGGGCTTTTTTTCCGTGGGATCGCAGTTCAGCGCGGCAACGTATCCCCAGGGAACATAGAGCTTTCCTTCCAGGTTGTAGCGCACCTGGCAGATGCCGCGCTTGTTCAGGGGAATCTTGCAGCGATGCCCGCAGGCGTAGCACAATATCGCTCCCTCCACTATCGGCTGGTACAATTCTCCCTCGCGCACCTGCGGATCGATCAGCGCGGAGATGGGCGCTTCCCCGGCGATAGGCTGGCGCAATTTTTCCAACGCCGCGGTAAAATCAATTTCCTGCGCTTTCATCGACTCATCCGGCTTCATGGCATCCCCCGGTATTGATTCGGTTAAAGTTAGGGCATCCATGCTCAAAAATCAATTCAGGAATTATTGAAGCAGCCCTGAAGAATGCGCCCATTCAAATTGTTATTAAGTGGTTACTGATCATTTTTAATATTGCTTATACATCTTTGGGGCGTATTTTTCCTGTTCCCGCCAGGAG
>WYBG01000382.1 GCA_011526015.1 Deltaproteobacteria bacterium
GATATCTGGGTCATCTCCGGCCATTCCCTGAACGGTGAAGCGGCGGCGCAGGAAGCGCGGAAGCTGCTGGCCGCGGGAAAAGAGGTCTGGATTTATTCGGAAACCCCGTTGATCGCCGAAGGAAGCCCGCGCGCCTTCCAGCACATCTATCGCGCCCGGGAGCAGCAATGGAGCGGTTTTATGGCCTGGAAATCGGTTGCCCGGGAGCTGCACGCCGGCAAGGGATCGGATTTCATCTTCTACGCCGTGGAGGCGGGGAGAGAGAGGGGAATTTACCCCTCGCTGCGTTTGAAATTGCTGAAACGGGCCATCGACGACACCCGGTTGTTAGAGTTAGCCGAGAACCGCGGCGCGTTCACCCCGGCGGAATCGGCGATGTATCGCCTGGCGTATCAAAGCGGCGACCGGGAAGCGATCTGGAATTATCGCACCGGCATCCATGAACGCATATTTGGGAAGAGAACTCCATGAATGATCTGGTAAAATATATCGGATTTAGCAGCCTGGGGAAACTGGGCCTTTACCGCTCCCTGCGCCGGAAACACCGCGATAAAGCGGTGGCGCTGACCTACCACGGGGTGCTGGGGGAAAAACCCGCCGGAAACGGAAATTTCCAGTATCGAAATTTCGTCACCGCCGGCCAATTCGAACAACAAATCCAATTCTTATTGCGCCGCTATCGCCCGCTGCGGGTGGAAGATTTCTATGAAGCGGGGGGGAATCTCGCCGGCGGTTTTCTGATCACTTTTGACGACGGTTTTCGCAACAATTACCGGCACGCCCTGCCGATTTTGAAAAAATACGGGCTGCAAGGCTGCTTTTTCATCACCACCCATTTGATCGATACCCGGGAGTTTCTCTGGACCGAACAGGTTACCCGCTTGCTGGAAAAAACCCGCCGGGAGAAGGTGGAGCTGGAGCTCGACCAGCCGCAGTCGTTTCCCCTGGGCGCGCCCGCGCAAACGGAGCGGGCCTCGCTGGCCATCCGCAAATACCTGAAAGTTGCGCCCCTGCGCCGCCGCCAGGAAGTGCTGGCGCACATGAAAGCCCAGCTTTCCGACGTTCCCCTAACGGTGCAGCCGGAAGAAGAGGAGCGCTACCTGTTCATGACCTGGGATGAAGTGCGGGAAATGGCGCGTGCCGGGCAGGTGGTCGGCTCCCACACCCACACCCACCCGATGCTGGCGACTTTGAGCGAGGAGGAGAGCCTGGGGGAGTTGCGCGTTTCCCGGAAGCTGATCGAACAGCAGACCGGCCAGCCCTGTTTGACCATGAGCTACCCCAACGGGGAGCGGGAGAACTACTCGGAAGTGCAAATCCGGCAGCTGCAACAGCTTGGCTATCGCTGCGCGTTTACCCAGGTGCCGCATTTCAACACTGCGGAAACCGACCGCTACCAGCTTCGCCGGGTGAATATCAGCCTGAAGATGTCTATGCCGGTGTTCGAGGCGGCGTTGTGCGGGCTTCTGTGAGTCATTATTGGGCATTAGGCTTTGCCGTCATTAAGCTTCGCTGTCATTGGCTTGCCCCGTTTTCCGATCCGAAGGATTCCTACGGAAAGGAACCACTTTGTGGGGGGCGCGCGTCATTGATGGTCATTAACTGACTATAGCTTTTCAGAAAAATAATTTCCATTATTTGAGGGGTCGCGGAGTTTTAAAAACATTAAAATATGATTCAGCTTGTTGCATATAAAAGTTGGGTGCGCGTTTTCCGACCGGCAGGGATGCCGGTCGGACAGTGCGACAAGCATCCCTGCTTGTCGCTTGCAAAAAAACTCCGCGACCCCTCAAATATTTACATCTTCGCCGGGATCACAACTCGAAACTCAAAACTCAAAACTTACTCCATGACCTTCCTGGAACGCTCCTACACCATCTTCCCGTTTCTCTACTTCACCGCGGCGCGGCCGGGCGCTCGCATGCTAATGGTTACCGACCATCCCGAGCGAATGCAAATCCCTTTCAGTTTTTTGGGGATTGAACCGGTGTTCTGGCCGGCCCGCAGCGCGGAGAAGCGCTTCCGTGAATATTCAACAGCGCCGGTAGAATTCATCACCCCGGAGAATTTTACCGGCTCCCGTGCGCGCTTCGATTTGATTTGCATCGATCTGGAGCATAGCCGGGGAACCGGCATTCTGCAGCGGGTCCATGAATTGCTCGCGCCGCGGGGGAGCATTATCTGGTTGGATTGGGCGGTTTCCGGCCGCGAGGCGAGGCGTAATTTTCCCTGGCATTTGGGGTGGCGGCGGGGTTCGCCCCCGCGGGAGCGGGAGTTACTAAGCCGGCTGGGCCGGGGAGGTTTTTCCGCAAACTGGTATTTCCTCATCGAACCGGGCCTGAACAAGCCCCGTTACTTAGTGCTGCCGGGATTCGGAACCGACATCCCCGCCCTCAGCGAATCCCCCTTTAAACGCCGCCTGCTTCGAAAAGGCTTCTTTTACCTCCAGGCGCACCCCAAAGTGATCGTCGCCGGCGTCGCCGGCAGCGCCTCGCCCGGCGCGGGAGAAGGAGGGCTGGCCGGGAAGGTTATCCGGCAACTATTCCCCGCTGAAGCGGCTTCCGCAACCCCGGCGCGGTTCTTGCGCCAGGTGTACATCTCCACCACCGGGGTGCTGCTGCTGCGGGTTTCGGACGGGCAGAAAACCTGTTTCATCCGCTTTCCCTTAACCGCACACTCCCTGCAACGGGTTCAAAACCAGGCTTCCTTGACAAGTTTTTTACATCACCAGGGCGCCGCGCTCACGCCCCGCCCGGTAGAATTGGACCCGGAACCGGCGCTGCCCGCATACGTGGAGGAGGGAATTTCCGGTAAGAGCATGGAAAAGGCTTTTACCGAAGGAAACCGGGAAGCGGCGCTGGAATTATACCGCAAATCCCAGGAAGCGATCCGCCAGTTCCACCAGCGCTTCGGGCGGGAAATCGTCCTTCAGGAAGGGGAATTCAGCGCCTACATTCAGCCGAAACTGGCGGCAATCGAAAGCAAATTGCCGGCGCACCCGCAAACTCGTGCCGCCATGCAGCGCATCGCTAAATTCTTGTTTGCGGAATTGCGGGATAAAAAAATGCTTGCCGGCCTGGTACACGGCGATTTCAAGATCGGGAACTGCCTCTTCGATGCCCGGGGGAACGTCGCCGGGATCATCGACTGGGACATGGGCAGCCGCGATGAGCTGGCCCTGGTGGACATTGCCAGCCTGTTGGGAAGGAGCATCCGCCAGCGCCAGCGCTTAAGCCTCCCCGGTTTGCTGACCAGCGCCGGGCAGGCAGGGGAGGATTTTTTTCCCCTCTACCGCGATTATTTCGCAGCGACGGGGACTTCGCCCGTCAATCCCTTCACAACCCTGCTTCTCTATTGGCTCGACCGGTCTTACAAACAGATCGCGTTCGACGACCAGACCGACCCACGCTGGCTGACCGCAAACGTTTACCCGTTGATAGAACGAATCGGGAGCCTGATTTGATGGCGGATACCGGATGCCGGATCAGTGCGGGTAATTCGGCACTCGGGATCAGGCATCCGGTATCCGGAATCAGTGTATGCCCTGCCCGCCCTTTCTGGTGCATGAAGTAGCTTCATCCGCTCACAACAATTTATTTATTTTTCTTGACAAAATAAAAAGGTTGGCTTACTTTTAGCCGTTCTTTTAGGAATTCCGGCCTGCGTCATAGTACCAGCCTTGAATGCCCTAAATTAATTAACTGTTACAATCTTATAGTTTAAGGAGAAGTAGTAATGTCAGATCGAGTACACGGAGTTGTGAAGTGGTTCAATGCCAGCAAAGGCTATGGTTTTATCTCCAATGGCGAAGGCGAAGATCTCTTCGTCCACTATACTTCCATTCGGGATAACGGCGGTTATCGCACTTTGGAAGAAGGCCAGGAAGTTGAATTCACCATTGGTGAAGGCAAGAAAGGCCGCCAGGCACAAGATGTGGTTGTCTTGTAGGGTGAAGTGATGTGAATCCTTAGTAAATTCAAAAAGAGTCACAAAAAACAGGTATGGTGCTCTTTTTCAATGGATAGGTTGGCTGAATGGGCTAACGATTTTACTAAGTCATCAGCAAACAAATTTTAAAAGGCGACACTCAACAGTGCCGCCTTTTTTTTGTGGGAATCTTAAAACTTTGTTGAACGGAGAACCAAATGAACATGTATATTGGTAATTTAGCGCGTGAAGTTACGGATGAAGATTTGCGCGGAGCCTTTGAAGCTTATGGCGAAGTGGCCTCGGCAAAAGTAATCAAAGATAACTTCAGCGGCTTATCAAGAGGCTTTGGCTTTGTGGAAATGCCCAATAATGCCGAAGCAGATACGGCCATGAAAGCATTGAATGGCCAGGATCTGAAAGGAAGCGCGCTAAAGATAAGCGAAGCGCGCCCGAAGTCAGATAAACGCCGCGGCGGCAAGGGAGGCAACCGGCGAGGCGGCGGACAGTACTGGTAAATTACCGCCGGAACAAAAATTTTTCCACCTCCCGGGGGAGGCCAAACCCCGGGAGGTTTATTTCATGTATTCCCAAATCCCTTGTTTCCGAAAGCATGATTTTTTGCGCTCCCCGTAATTTAAGATTTCCTTTTCTCCCTACGTTTTTTTAAAGCTGAATGCCGCCTGGCAGCCAGGATAATTCCGCCCCGGGTTCTGTTATTATTCATTACCTCCCCGGGAGGCTTCTCATTCATAAATTTTGAGCCGGACAACAAGATTCAGGATATGCCTAAAATCAGCGTGATCATTCCCACCTATAATGGCGCGCAGGTAATCCCGCGCTGCTTGAACTCTTTGCGGCAACAGGAAGGAGCAGGCAAGCTGTATGAGCTTGAAATCATTGCGGCTGACGACCACAGCAGCGACGGCACCTGGAACCTGCTGCGGGCGGAGAAAGATGTGATCGCCCTTAGAACTCCCCGCAACACCGGGGGGCCGAGCGCCGGGCGGAACTTAGGTTTAGAAGCCGCCAGCGGCGATTTTATTGCCTTAATCGACCAGGACGACGAGTGGCATCCGGCAAAATTAAAGCGCCAACTGGAATTGATCGACCGGGCGGCGCTGGTTTTCTGCGATTTTGAGATCCGGGATCAGCATACCGGCAAAACCGACTATTTCAGCGACCGCACCGGCAAAGTGATCCTTTATGAGCCCAACCAGGTGTTCATGCGCCTGCTTCGCTGGGAAAAAGACTCCCAAAACCCCCTCGCCTTAATATCTTCGCTTCTGTTTCACCGCGATCTAAAACCGGTTCGCTTCGAAGAAAATTTCGGGTTTTGCGACTTCGACTATCTTTTGAAATTGACCGCCGGGCAGACCGCGGCCAGAATCTGCGCCCCCTTGATTACCCGGCACGTGTACGGCAGCAACCTCTCGCTCAATCCGTATTTCCGTCGGGTGGCGCATTACCACAGTCTGATGACCCTGGAAGAGTACGAAGACCGCTACCCCAAAGAAGTCGCCCTGGCAGCCCGCCGGATAAACGGAACCTACGCGCGCTATTTTTATAAAATCGGCCAGATGAAGAAGGCGCGGAAATATTTCCGGCGCAGCCAGCGGAATTGGAAAACCCTGGGATATATCATCACCAGCTATTTGGGTGCAAACTGGGTAAAAAAACACTTCCGGATTTTTGGAAGTTAAGGGAGGCCATTAAAGAATCCTGTAAATGGATATCCCGTGTGCTTCTACTATAAAACTTTACGCTGTACTATCACGTGACATATGAGAATTCGAGTTTTTCGGCCGTCCGGCGGGACTAATCTTGTAGCACTCTTTTCTTTACCCCCGACTGAAGTCAGGGGCTATTTTCGTTCATCCCCCCGGGATGGTGAATCTTGTTCCGTAGGAACATATGAAAATAGCCCACCAATTCATTGGTGGCGAAACAAGAAGCCCCTTTTGAGCCTCAGTCCCGTCAGGGACGGTTGAAATTTTTTAAAATTCTCAAATGTCACGTGATAGTACAAACTTTACGCCCATAAGACTCCGGAGCTTCTCCCTGATAGCCGGGATACGGCTTCACCGGCATAAGAGAAGCCTGCCATTCCGGTTTCCACCGGAGGCGAAACCTTTTCCGGCGAACGCGGGGATAGCAGAATCTCCATAATTACACTCAAACGAAACCTTAC
>WYBG01000383.1 GCA_011526015.1 Deltaproteobacteria bacterium
ACCGCGTCGGTGCAGGGGGCGGGATCCACCTTGCAGATATCTTCCTGCAGCAGCGCGTTGATGAAGCTGCTCTTGCCGGATTTAACTTCTCCAACCACCACGAACAAAAATGGCTCGGTAAGGTTGGAGCGAAGATTTGCCGCTACTTCCTGCACCTCTTTGCTTTGAATATCGAAAGCCAGCTCGTGCAGGCGTTTGAGCAACGCATCGAATTTGAACTTGTACTCTGTAAATGTCGAATCGAAGAGGCGCTGGTTCATTTTTCCGAATCCCGTCAAGTATGTGCCAGTAAGTGAAAAACATAATATATTTTCAGGAAGAGTGGGAGAGTATTTTAAACAAATCCCGGATATAATAGACCTGTTGCGAAATAACGTTTTTGAAATTCCAGGTTGAATATTAGCCACGAATGAACACCAATGGACACCAATAAAAATAAATACTTTTATGAAAAGCCATTGGTGCAGATTCGTGATTATTCGTGGCTTATTTCTTATTTTGCAACAACTCTAATTTAATTATTTGAAATTTAAGGGTGAATAGTTAACTTTCACGGCATTTAAGATACTTTAAAACAAAATCAACTCCTGTTTGGCGAGCAAAGATCGTTTAAGCCAAAATTCGATTATAATGTGTTTTAGAGCGAGCCGATCATGTCATTCGAAGAACTATTCGAGCATTTGATCAACCCTGCGTCCCCTCGCCATGAATGGGCCTGGAAGGAATTTATGCGGCAATATCGAGAAGATATCCGGGAGGCAATCAAGTGGCGTTGTTACCGGTGGAACTCCAAAATGCTTAGAAAACAGATCGGCGACGTTATTGATGACGTCGAGATGAGAGTACTCGAAATTCTTATCAAAGATGGGTTTAAGGCCCTGCGCGATTTCCGCCAAAAGGACAGCGAGGGCAAATTCAAAGCCTGGCTTTGCCAAATATCCAGCCGCGCCGCCGGCCGGGATCTAAAGGATAAACTCTTTGGCGGCAAAAGAACAATCGTGGAAGATCCCGCCCAGGAAGAAGATGCCTCGTTAGATATCATCAAAGGAGCGGATGAAGACATCCGGTGGGAGAATTTTGAAGATTGGGCGGCAATTTATTACGATGAAATAAAAAAGAAACGCGGCAACCTAGAACGCGACCTCCACATGTTTATGCTCCGTGCCTGGGCCGAGTTCGATCCGGAAAAAATCGTATCGTTTCCCTGTTTAAAAGGCATGAAGCCGCATAATGTGGAAGTGGTAGTCAATCGGGTACGGGATATAATCGGGAAGCGGAAAAAACCCTCTTTACCGGAGTAAAAGCGTCGATTTTTAAACAAGGAATTTCTCAATCTTTTCATCAGGCGACTGACAGGTTTTGAGATAGCGCAGAGGGAGCGAATAAGCGATGACGAACATGATGAAAAAGGCAACCGGATATGGAAATCACTGCGAACGCGCTGGGCCGAATATTGGCCTGCCTGCAAATTCGGCGAACCTCACCAAATGCTCCGGGGTGGATCGCGGGCAAAATACAGTTGTCCGAGGCGGAAAAGAAGCTTCTGGAATTCGCAAACAAACGTTTAGGGGAAATCGCCGCCGCTCCAGGCTTTCTTGCCCAATTGGAACAATTAATAAAATACCGCTGCCAAACCGACAAATCTTGTCTGAAGGATAACCTGGATTTTTTCCTGGCGCTTCTGTTCTTGAAAACCGATGGCGCATCAAGAGTGTGCGAATGTTTATTTAAACACCTGAACGTATGCTATCATTGTTTTGAAGAATTCAGCGAGGTAATGCGCGACTATTTCAATACCCTTGAAAGCCTTGAAAAATAGGCTCCTGAATCCTCAACCCCCGGTTCTCAAGCGGCAAGGGCGGAGAGCCCGGGGTGCTCAGCCGGAGCGAATCTCTAAAAAACGGGTGCTCATTAAAAGTTATTTATCCTTGAGAGAAATCCGGCGGCGGAAGTATCTATTAGAGTGAAATCGTGAACAAGCGCGGGAATGGGTGTGGGGGAAAATGAAAACTGAACATGAAACCAAAAGAGGTGAAACATGGGTACAGAGATCAAGGTCCAGCACCCGGATCTGGTTGCTTACCTGCGGGGGAAAAGCAACCCTGCGATCGATTCCACAATCCAGACGCTAAAAGAACAACATCCTGTTTATAAACAGTTTTTTGCGCTCATTGAAGACATTCGCCAATCATCTCCCCTCGACTTTTTCCGACCGCCGACCATCGACACCCTGAGTTTTAAAGACCTGGAAGACCTGCTGATTCGACTATCCGAAGGAACCGCAAACCCGCAGGAGCGGCAGCAGTTTATCGATCTGCTCCTGTCCTCTCCCAGTTTTTACCGGCGGGTATTGATCAAATTATCCCAGGCGGTTCCGCAGCCGGTGATGGAGGAAATGCCCGAATTTGCCGGCGCGTTCGAGCGGTTGCGCAGCGACGAAGAGTTGCTTAAAGCGGCGGGGATCATCAAAAACCGAATCGAAACCCCCGGGACCGAGCCGGCAAAGGGCTGGCTTGCGAGCATTATTGAATTTGTACAAAACATACTCGACTTTTTCCGCCCACGCCAGCCGGGGTTTGCCGGCCTGGCAACCGCAATTGCGGCGGTGCTAATAGTTTTTGCCGGGGTGAGCATGACCCGTGTTCCCTATGGCGCCCACTGGGAAACCCCGCCGCTGGAACAGATCAGCAGCCTGCGGGGCGGTGGATCGGTATCTTCCCTGAGGTCCGAGAACAACGATCCCCGCCGCACCCTTCAACATCTGTTCAACTGGATAGATGAAGACGTGCGAAAGGAAGATTACGCCCGGGTGGTTGAAAAATTTGCCTCGCCGGGGGCTCAAACGGCCGCCCGCTCCCTGGAAGAATGGTTGGAAACCCCGCCGGTGGACGGTTCCGGCGTTGACCTTCTCCGCGTCATCGAAACGCAAAAATTGCTTCAGGATTACTACTTCTACGGGGGCGCTGCGCACCTGGGGAATTACCGCAATCAGAAAAAAGCCTTGCTCCGGATCGCCGACCAGCGGGAACTGGGGGAGGCCGCCCGGATGCTCTCCAAAGCGGAAGCGTTGGCCAGTTCTTATGCCATCGACACCGGGGGGAGAGAATGGTACTATTTAGGGCTAACCTATGCCATGG
>WYBG01000384.1 GCA_011526015.1 Deltaproteobacteria bacterium
GTCATGTAGGAGATGAGATCAAAGGTCTCCGATTCTTTCCCCTCAATTTTATAATAATCCTGGAATCCCCACTCCGGCGGCACTCCGGTGGAAACACTGGCATTGGCTACCAGGGAATTGTTTTTGATGGCCTCTTTGTACAGCACGGCCTGATTTCCCAGGCGGGTATTTTCATTGGAAATCACCAGGATATTCTCTTTATCAAAGCCGAGGTCCTTGTCCCGCACATATTGTAGTTGTTTTTGCACCAGCAGGGTGCAGATAATCAGGCTGATGGAGATAACGAATTGAAAAATCACCAGGGCATATCTCAGGTTGCGGCTTCTTAAGCCGGCGGCAGCCCTCCCTTTTAAAACCTCCACCGGTTTGAAGGAAGATAAATAAAGCCCGGGGTAATACCCCGCCGCCAGCCCCACGAAAATGGCCAGGGCAACAATGAGCAAGGAGAACCAGGCCGGTTCAAAAAGATTAAGAGCGAGGGTTTTTCCGGAAATATAATTAAAGGAGGGAAGTAAAAGCTCGGTCATTCCCAGGGCAACAAGCATGGCCAGGGCGCTGAACAGCAGCGATTCGCTTAAAAACTGTGCGATCAATTTGCTTCTGAAACTGCCCAGCACCTTGCGAATGCCGACTTCCTTGGCCCGCCCGGCGGCCCGCGCCGTGGCCAGGTTCATAAAATTGATGCAGGCAATCGACAGGATCAACACCGCAATCACCGTAAAAACATAAACGTAAATTTTGTTGCCGAGAGGCCCCAGGCGGTTGCCAATACTGGCCGAACCCAGGTAGACATCCGTTAAGGGCTGAAAAACGAAATTCCAGCGCCCGCCGTTGGCGATTATCTCGTTATAGGATAGCCCAACCCGCTCCAGCGCCCCGGGAGCTTGTTTTTGCACTACTCCGGCAATTTTTGCCTCCAGTTCTATCAGCGAGGCTCCCTCTCGAACGACCGCGTAGGTAGCCATCTGCATCCAAATCCAGCTCCAGTCGAAAAACGCTACTTCCGGGTGGGAGGCCATGGAGGTCAGCATTTCGAATTGGATATGCGAATTGCGGGGCGGGTTTTGAACGATGCCGGTGACCGTGAAGGCGCTGCTGTAGGAGCGGCCAAAGATCATTTTATCTTCCCCGATCACCAGGGTTTTCCCCGCCGCCGGAGCATTGCCGAAATATTTGCGGGCGGTTTCATCCGTTAAAACAACGCTGTTCGGCTGCGACAAAACCGTCTGCGCATCGCCTTCCAGCAATTTAAAACCGAAGACCTGGAAAAAATTAGCATCGACGCCCAGTATGCCGGATTGATTGAACACTTTATCTTCGCAGCGGGTTATCAGATCCGCTACCGGAAAAATACGGGTGGCCGTTACAATTTCCGGGATTTCATTTACCAGCGCGGCGGCCAGGGGCGGCGGAGTTCCCGGCCCGATCCCTTCCTGGTTGCTCCATTTGAAATCCCAATTCAGCCGGTAGATGGAATCCGCTTTCTCATGGAAGCGGTCATAACTAAGCTCGTCCAGCACAAAAAGCATAATTAGCATACAGCAGGTCATGCCAAGCGCCAGCCCCAGGATGTTGATCAGCGAATACCCCTTGTGTTTGAATAAATTTCTGATTGCAATTTTGAGATAGTTTTGGAGCATGAAACCCCCGGGATTTTTGCCATTCCCTTCGCACGTCAATTGATTACTTTTATTAGACCTTATAACTGGTTAAATAATTGTTTTTTATGAACCGATGTTTTTACTCCCCTGTCATTCCCGCATGTTACCCGTTTAAAACATACGGGCACAAGTTTTAGCGGGAATCCACGATTTTTGCGAATTGGATTCCCGTTTTCACGGGAATGACAACTTTTGACCATTGAGGTTAAATGAACAAGCCAGGCTTTATCAATAACTTAAAAAGTAATAAGGTCTATTGCATTGTAACAAGATATTTTGTACAATTGGTTTGTACAAAATTTATGGACATTAAATATGGAAACCATTGCCGTCAGCGATCTTCGCGCCAATCTCATGCAAATATTGAAGCGTATAGAAGCCGGGGCCACCATTGTAATAACATCCCGGGGCCGGGAAATTGCCCGGCTGACGCCGCCGGATGATAAAACCTCAAACGCTCGTAAAGCACTGGCCGAACTTCGCAAAACTGCCATTATCGGGGATGTTCTTTCTCCGGTTGATGAAGAATGGGCAGCGAACCAATGATCGTTGTCGATACCCACGTGATTATCTGGGATGCGCTGAAACCGGAAGCGCTTTCTCCCAGGGCCAGAAACGCTATAGAAGAGGCAAATAACAGCGACGGCATCATTTTCTGCGAAATATCGCTGTGGGAAATCGCCCTGCTGATCTACAAACAACGGGTGCACGTGGAAACCGATTATTTGAATTTCATTCACTTAGTCAGCGCCTCCAACGCTTACATTTTTCGCGGGATCACGCCGGAAATAGCGGACATGTCGGTTAAATTATCCTCCCGGATTTCCGGCGATCCGGCAGATCGAATCATTGCCGCGACCGCTTTACTTGAAAATTGCCCCCTGGTAACGGCTGATCAAAACCTCCGCAAAATCAAATCCATCCCCACAATCTGGTAAAAAACACTCCCTTCCGGAAAAATGACGCGCGGCACGAAGTGCTCCCTTTGGGAAAGCGCAAATGACCATCAATGATGCCGAAGACAAATGACGGCGAAGCCCCAAAGGGGCAAGCCAAATGACTATTCATACCGCAAACTTTCCACCGGATTGGCCAGCGCCGCTTTGATGGCCTGGTAGCTCACCGTCAGCAGGGCAATCAACAGCGCCAGCGCGCCGGCCAGAATAAACACCCCCCAGCCGATTTCGATGCGGTAGGCGAAATCCTCCAGCCAGCGATTCATCACGTACCAGGCCAGCGGCCAGGCAATGAGGTTGGCAATCAGCACCAATTTGGCAAAATCTTTGGAGAGCAGCCCGATCAGGCTGGCCACGGTCGCGCCCAACGCCTTGCGAATGCCGATCTCTTTGGTGCGCTGCCCGGCCATGAACGCCGCCAGGCCGAATAAGCCCATGCAGGCGATGAAAATCGCCAGCAGCGCGGCAATTCCGAACAGTTGCCCCAACTTTTGATCCCGGCGGTAAAAATCGTTCAAACGTTCATCCAAAAAATTATACTCGAAAGGGTGGTCGGGGTCGAAACGCTCCCCGATTTCGCGCAGGAAATCCAGCGTGGCCGCTAAATTCGTTCCCCGCACTTTTACGGAAAAGTAATCGATGCGGTCGAAGGGATTGTCCTGCCAGGCCAGCACCAGCGGTTCGATCTTTTCGTAGAGCGATTTGAAATGAAAATCCTTAACCACCCCGATCACCCGGGCGCGAAAATCGGCTTTGCTGGAACCGCCCCCCTCCAAATCCGCCCGGGGAATGCGAATCTCTCTACCGAGCGGGTTCTCCCAGCCCAATGCCCGCGCCGCCGCTTCGTTGATTAAGACCGAGAGGGAATCGCCGCCGCGGCCGGAGAAATTCTCGCCCGCAAGCAGGGGCACGCCGTAGGTTTCCGTAAACTCCCGGTCCACCGCGAGGAGATACATGGTGTGCGCCGTCGCAGAAGGCGCGTCGCCGGGCAGCGCGTCGATGGTGGCAATGTTTTTCCAGTCCCCCGGCACGCGATTGGTAACCGACACCGCCAATACCGCGGGGTTGCGGCGCATCTCCGCTTTCATGGTTTCCGCGTGCCGGCGCACGTTGTTGCTGTTGATGTCGATTACCACCAGGTGCTCCCGGTCGAACCCCAGATGTTTGTTGCGCACGTAATTCATCTGTTGATAAACCACCAGGGTTGCGATCATCATCACCACGGAAAGGATAAATTGCAGCACCACCAGGGCGCGGCGCAGGTTGGAAATTCTGGCCAGCTTCTCAGCCCCGCCCTTTAAAACCCGGATGGCTTGCAGGCGGGAGAGAAAAAACGCCGGGTAACTGCCGGAGAGCAAACCCACTAAAACGGTTAATCCCAGGAGGGTAAAAATGGCTTCCGGTTGCAATGCCCGTCCCAGGGTAATTTGTTTCCCCACAAACCCATTGAAAAAGGGCAATACCAGCTCTACCACGAACAACGCCAGCAGGAAGGCCAATGCGACCAGCAGCAGCGACTCGCTGAGGAACTGCCCCGCAAGCTGAAAGCGGGAAGCGCCGACTACCTTGCGCACGCCCACTTCCCGGGCGCGGTTCAAGGCCCGGGCGGCGGCGAGATTCATATAATTGATGCCGGCGATGAGCACGATGAGCAAGGCGACGGCTGAGAAAATGTAGATGTAACCGATTTCCCCTTTGTTGAGGTTGCGCTCGAAGGCGACGTGGCCGGAACGGAAATGAATATCCCGCAGCGGTTGCAAATAGAGGTCTTTGAGGGGCCAATCCGCCTCCCCGCGATGTTTGCTAAAAAACGCCGGGAGTTTTGCCGCCAGCGCCGGGGCCGCCGCCGGTTCTTGCAGCAACAGGTAGGTGATCACGATGCGGTAATCGGGATTCCAGTCGTTCAGGAAGGGGGCCCACCAGTTGATATGCTCCATGCTGCCGAAGGAGATCAACATGCTGAAATGGAGATGGGAATTGGGGGGTAAATCCTTGAGGATGGCGGTTACTTTCAGATCCCCGAACGCCTCCGCCCGGAGAGTGTTGCCCAGGGGGTCTTCTTCCCCGAAATATTTGCGGGCCGCGGCTTCGGTAAGCACCACCGAGCGGGGTTCGGCGAGCGCTGTTTCCGGGTTCCCGCGCAGTAATTCAAAATCGAATATCTTGAAGAAAGAAGGCTCGCTGAGCAGGTAATCGCCTTCATAGAAGCGATTTTCCCGGTATTCCATGGTCACCCGGAACAGTTGCAGCATCCGAACCGAGGCCGCCACTGCGGGAAATTCCGCTTCCATTGCCGGGCCCAGCGGGGCCACGCTGCGGGCGTTATGCTGGTCGCCGCGGTCCGGGGTGCTGCGCACTTCCACTACCCGGAAAATACGCTCCGCTTTGGCGTGAAAGGCGTCGAAGTGCAGCTCATCGAGCACGTAGAGCAGGATCAAAATGCAGCAGGCCAGCCCCGCCACCAATCCGAGAATATTGATCAGCGCATAACCGCGATGCTTCACCAGGTTCCTGAAAGCAATCTTGAAATAATTTCCGAACATGGAAGCTCTCCTTTTCGGATTTCGATGTGGAATGCAGCGGTTAGCTGTCAGCGGTCAGCTTTCAGCAGGTAGTTAAACATAATTTTTCACTGTTGATGAAACGCTTCTTAAGCTGACGGCTGACGGCTGATCGCTGAAAGCTGACCGCTATTCCCCCGCAGCCCCGGCCAGGCTCACCGGCGCGTCTTCCACGATGCGCCCGTCCAACAAGTGAATGATCCGCTCGGAATAGGCGGCGTTGCGCTCCGAGTGGGTTACCTGCACAATGGTGGCGCCGGCCTCATGAAGCTGCTTGAAAACTTGCATGATCTCCTCCCCCTGTTGGGAATTGAGGTTGCCGGTCGGCTCATCCGCTAAAATCAGTTTCGGCTGAACAATGAGCGCCCGGGCGATGGCCGCTAATTGCTGCTGCCCGCCGGAAAGCTGTTGCGGGAAAAGATCCTTCTTCGCAACCATGTGGAAACGATCCAACATCTCCGCCACCATGCTCTTGCGCTCCCCGGCTTTCACCTTTTGGTATAACAGCGGGGTTTCCAGGTTCTCGTACACGGTCAATTCGTCGATGAGGTGATAACTCTGGAAAACGAACCCGATATGGTGCTTGTGAAGTTCCGTGCGCTGCTTATCGCTGAGCCGGTGAACCGGTTCGCCGTAAAAATAATACTCCCCGGAAGAAGGGCTGTCGAGCATTCCTATAATGTGCAGGAGGGTGGACTTGCCGGCCCCGGAAGGCCCCATGATGGTGACGAACTCCCCCTCGCGGATTTCTAAATTGTTATCCTGCAAAACGTAGGTCTTGATAAATTTATTGGAGTAATATTTGAAGATATTTTTCAGGCGAATCATGGGCATCTCCCGGTTTTCGAGGCGAAGCTAAATCCGAAACCGCTCCATCATGTTCTCGGAAACCACCTGGCCGTCGAAGAGGTGCACCACCCGGTGGCTGTACTCCGCGTACATGGGGGAGTGGGTAACCATGATGATGGTAGTGCCGGCTTCGTTGAGGTCGGTGAGGATCTTCATCACTTCATCCCCGTGGGTGGAATCCAGGTTGCCGGTGGGTTCGTCGGCTAAAATCACCCGGGGGCGGGCGACCACCGCCCTGGCCACCGCCACCCGCTGCTGCTGCCCCCCGGAAAGCTGCTGCGGAAAATGGTTGCGGCGGTGCATGATCCCCATGTGCTCCAGCACTTCTTCCACCCGTTTTTTGCGGTCCCCGGCAGAGAAACCCAAGTATAAAAGGGGCAATTCCACGTTCTCGAACACGGTCAATTCATCGATGAGGTTGAAGCTCTGGAACACGAAACCGATGTTGCCCTTGCGAAAATTCGCCCGCTGCCGCTCCGTTAAGCGGGAGACCTCCTTGCCGTTGAAATGGTATTCCCCGGAACTGGGATTGTCCAACAGGCCGAAGATATTGAGCAAGGTGGATTTGCCGCAGCCCGATGGCCCCATGATGGAGACGAATTCCCCCTCTTTTACCTCTAAATTCACCTCGTTCAAAGCGGTGGTTTCCACTTCTTCGGTGGTATAAACTTTCTTCAAATTCACGGTGCGAATCATGCCTGGCTCCTCGGGGTTATAGGCTTACTCGGATAATGTTTAGCAAATACAGTGAAGCGGAGAAATGATAAGACGGAGAATCGGAGACTGTCGCCGCTTCACCGTGTCTCCCATTCTCCGTTTCTCCCCTTCCTCCTCTCACCCTCTCTCGTTCCAAATCCGCTCACTCTTTCAAAACCAGCTTTTCCACGTCGCCGAATGCGTCGTACGAGGAGGTAATTACCCGCTCGCCGGGTTCCAGCCCTTCTAACACCTCGAAAACTTCCGGGTTTTGCCGCCCCAGGCGGATGGCGCGTTTGACCGCGGTTTTGCCCGATTCATCGGTTACGAACACCCACTGCCCCCCGGTTTTTTGATAAAAACCGCCCCGCGCTAACAGCAGCGCCTGCGAGGGATCGCCCAACTCCAAACGCACGTGCAGGGTTTGCCCGCGCCGGATTTCCGGCGGCGGATCGTTGACAAAGTGCAAATCCACGTTGAAGCGCCCCTCGCGAATCTCCGGGAAAATCTTTTCGCTCACCAACTGGTAGGTTTTTCCGGCAAAGGTGAACTCCCCCTGCAATCCCACTTCGATGCGCGGCAGGTAGTGCTCATCGATCGCCGCCCGCACCTTGAAACTGTCCAACACGTCGATTTGCCCTAACCGCTCCCCGGGGGATTTGATCTCCCCGGTAAACTCCGCGTTCAGCGAGGTGAGCTGCCCGCTGATGGGTGCCTGAATGGTCAGGTTGTCCAACTTCTGGCGCACGATCTCTAAGTTCCGCTCCATGCGCGCCAGGGAGCCTTCTAATTGGCGAATCTGCTCGCTGCGGAACAGGGAATCCTGCTTGAAGGATTGGATCGCCAGCTCCCGGCGTTTGAGATAATAGTCGTACTCGTCTTTCACCTGGAGATATTCTTCCCGGGAAATCAGGTTCTCCTGCTCCAGGGCTTCGCTGCGCTCGTAACGCCGCTTGAGGAGCTGAATCTGGTATTCCAATTCTACCAGGTTGCTCTTCAGGTTTAATTGGTTTTGTTCCATGGCCAGGCGGGTGTTGCGCAAATTATTGGACTGCTGCGCCAGCTCCGCTTCCCGGAACATGATGTCGAGCAGCAAATTCGTATTCGCCAATTGCAGGATTTTGTCCCCTTTGTGAACCATGCTGCCGGCTTCCATAAAAATTGCTTCGACCCGCCCGCCCTCCACGGCGTCTAAGTAAACCGTCTTCACCGGGATTACCGCCGCGGTGATGGGAATGAATTCCTGGAAAGGCCCCCTGGCGACCGTGGAAATGGTGATCTTTTCCAACTGAACGTTCAGGCGCGAGCGGGTATCCCCAAATAAGAAAGTATAAATGATAAAGAACAGGAAAGCGACGGCCAGCCCCAGCCCGATTACTTTCCTGGGAGGCCATTTATTCTTTTCGATTTTCCGATCCATGGTGGACAGGTTCATAAAATTTCTCCGCAAGCAACAATAACCGGCGCCGTGAAAGGAGTGCAAAATTTATTTTGCACCAACAAGGAATCCTTCGCACCCGCGCCGGCTTTTCAAATGCCAATTTTCGTGCCACTATTTCTAACCTGCTGATTATTGAAAAATTAGCCGCATCAGCAAATAATCCCTGCAAATTTACCGCTGTTCGCTTATATTACAATGAGTGTTCATTATCGAACAGTCATGTAAGCCTTCCCGCCCGGCAATGGGTTTCCGCTCCTACGGAACGGCGCGGATGAAGTTCGGGAAATACAAGCGGTTGCCGGCCACGGGATTTTTTATGGCAGAATGATTGATTGGCAGAATGATTTTTTTACATTATTCTGCCGGATAATTATTCTGCCAATAAAGATAGGGAACCATAACCTGAACGTGGGTTAACTCAACTCCTAATTCTCAAAGGAAAACCCCCATGCCCCAGGAACCCGGCAAAATTTTAGTCATCGACGATGATGAAGACGTGCTGGTTGCGGCGCGGCTGTTGCTGAAAAAGCACTTTTCCGCGGTAGCGGTGGAAAAAGCGCCCCAAAACATCCCGACGCTGCTAAAAGAGGACAACTATGACGTGATCCTCCTGGACATGAATTTCGGGCCGGAAGGCGGAAGCGGCCGGGAGGGATTTCACTGGCTGGAGCGCATTCTGCAAATAGACCCCGCGGCCGTGGTCATCTTCATTACCGCGTTCGGAGACGTGGAAAAGGCGGTGCAGGCCATCAAAGCCGGAGCTTTCGATTTCGTGCTGAAGCCCTGGCACAACGAGAAACTGCTGGCCACGGTCTCCGCGGCCCTGCAATTCCGCCGCTCCCGGTTGGAGCTGAGCCGGATTCGCTCCCAGCAAAAACAGCTCAGCGCCGATATGGATCAGGGTTTTCAGGAGATCATCGGCGGCAGCGCGGCCATGCAGGAGGTCTTTGCCAGCATCCAGAAAGTGGCCAAAACCGACGCCAACGTGTTGATATTGGGAGAAAACGGCGCCGGCAAAGAGCTGGTCGCCCGGGCCATCCACCGCCAATCCCCCCGGGCGGAGAAGGTATTCATCAGCGTGGACGTGGGCGCGATCAGCCAGAGCCTGTTCGAGAGCGAATTGTTCGGCCACGTGAAGGGAGCGTTTACCGACGCCCGGCAGGACCGCCCCGGGCGTTTCGAGATCGCTTCCGGGGGGAGCCTGTTTTTGGACGAGATCGGCAACCTGCCCCCCGGCCTGCAAGCCAAACTGCTCACGGTATTGCAAAACCGGGTGGTCACCCGGGTAGGCTCCAACAGGCCCATTCCCATAGACATCCGCCTGATCTGCGCCAGCAACATGCCCCTGCGCCGCATGGCCGCGGAAGGGGAGTTCCGCCAGGATCTGCTCTATCGCATCAATACCGTGGAAATCCGCGTTCCCCCGCTGCGGGAGCGCCGGGAGGATATTCCCCGGTTAGCGGAGCACTTCCTGCGCCGCTACGGAAAAAAATACCAGAAACCGCGCCTGCGGCTCTCCCCCGCCGCGCTGCAGCGCCTGCAAAACCACCACTGGCCGGGCAACGTGCGGGAGCTGCAGCAC
>WYBG01000385.1 GCA_011526015.1 Deltaproteobacteria bacterium
ATTAGACCTTATAACTTTTTAAGTTGTTGATAAAACTTAATTTGTTCAATTGCCGTCAATGATCAAAAGTTGTCATTCCCGTGAAAACGGGAATCCAATTCGCAAAAATCGTGGATTCCCGCTAAAAACATGCGGGAATGACAGGGGAGTAAAAAACATCTATTCATAAAAAACAATTACTTAGCCAGTGATAAGGTCTATTTTACTCTTTAGCAAGATACATCAAATTATGACCATCGTCCAGTTAGAGTACATTGTAGCGGTTGACACCCACGGCAGTTTTTCCAAAGCGGCGGAAGAATGCTGCGTAACCCAGCCGACCTTGAGCATGCAAATCCAGAAACTGGAGGAGGAATTGGGGATTACCATTTTCGACCGCAGCAAAAAACCGATTAAGGCCACGCCCATCGGGGAAGAGATCATCCGCCAGGCCCAATCCAATTTGCAGGGCATGAGAAGGATCAAAGAGATCATTCAAGAACAGGCCCGGGAGATCAAAGGGCAATTGCGGATTGGCATCATCCCCACCTTAGCCCCCTATCTGCTGCCGCTGTTTGTAACGGATTTCCTGAAAAAATATCCCCTGGTGAACCTCTCGATTGTGGAATTAATGTCGGAGCAGATTGTGCAAAAACTAAAGCAGAATTTACTGGACGTCGGTATTTTGGTAACGCCGTTGGAAAACCCATCGATTGTGGAAATACCCTTATTCTATGAAACCTTTGTTGCCTATATGTCCACCACCCATCCCCTCATTCATCAGGATTTTGTGGAATTGAAAGACCTGAACATCGACGAAATGCTGCTGCTGAGCGAGGGCCATTGTTTCCGCAACCAGGTGGTGAATATTTGCCCCAAAGATCGCAGCCCGGAATCCGCCAACCAGTTGCATTTTGAAAGCGGGAGCCTGGAAACCTTGAAACGGATTATCGAGAATGATTTCGGATATACCTTGCTGCCGGAACTGGCGGTCTTGAACTTGCCGGAAGAGAAGCAGCAATATCTCCGGGAACTGACCCCTCCCAAACCGGTGCGGGAGGTGAGCCTGGCCATCCATCGCGGCATTTTAAAACGAAATTTGATTGAAGCCCTGAAAGATCAAATTCTGGAAAAAATACCGGAACAACTGAAAGACCGCAATCGCGGCAAGATTATTAGCTGGCGGTGAGAATCCGGTTGGCTAAGCGATTGTCTGAAAATTCGCCACTAAGCCACCCACGAAGTAGTGGCTTCGCCAAAAACCTCCAAGAATCACAAAAAACATCAGAAACTTTAGCCCCCACGCACCCTCTGCACATCCTGCGCAGAGAATGCGCGAATGTACCCTCCCCATTCGGCGGCCCCGCGGGAGAGAAACCCCGGCGGGAAAAAACTCCCTCCTTGAAATACCGGCCAAAAAGTGCAGCATTGATTTGATTTTATGCCCGCTCCCCGGTATATTGGGCAAAAATTGAGGAGCGCGCGTGGCGAAAGGTTGGTTTCGGGCAGCTCTGACCCTTTCTGGCATTGGATTTGTTTTTACGCTAACGGGATGTATTTCCGATGCCCCGCGGGATAATCCCTTAGACCCGGCGCGGGGAATCCGGGTCAGCGGTAAAGTGGAACGGCTTTATAATAATTCAGGGATACCTAACGCCATGATCAAGTTGCAGCCCGGCCATTTTTCGGCCCTTGCCGCCCCGGACGGCAGTTTCGCCATCGACCATATTCCGGCGGGAAATTACACCCTCTCCGTCGCCGCAGCGGGGTTCCAGGAGGATTCCCTGGCGCTGGAGCTGCGCCAGAGCGTTTCGGCCAGCTTCAAGTTAGATGCGCTCCCTTTTTTCCGCAGCATCTCCCTCACCACCCAGCACATTTCCACTTTCATCGCCCCGCAGGACAGCTTTTTCGTGAGCATGGCCGCTGCCGCGGACGATCCCGATAATCGCAGCGACGTGAAAACCGTGTGGTACCACGTCGCGGAGTTTGGTTACACAGATACCTTATTCGAAGCTTCTCCGCAGGAAAAAATCTTTACCGGGGAGTTGGACACCGGCAGGCTGGGCATCGCTTCGGTTCACGAGTTGATCGGCAAGGCTTTTGTTTTCTACGTGGAAGATTTGCCGGGCGCGGCCAGCGCGTCGGAACCGGTATATATCAGCCGCATCATTGCGGAAACCCCGCGGGGCCTGGCGCCGATCAACGCCGCGGTCACCCCGCCGTTCCAGCTTCACTGGCAGCCGCTGGCCTTGCCCTATCCGTTCACGTTTCACATTGAGATCAAAAAAGTCAATTTTACCTTTTTGACCCTGGCGGGAGAAATCCGCGATATTCCCGCAAACAGCACCGCGGCGACGTTTTCCGCCGCGCTGCAGCCGGGAGAGTATATCTGGCTGCTCTACGTGGTGGACGAGCTTGGCAACCGCAGCCGCTCCCTGGAAAATCCGTTTATCGTGCCGTAAGGAAAAGAAAGAACCGGATACCGGATACCGGGCCATTAGTGGTTATCCGATATCCGGCATCAGGCTCTTCCGGTTCTTAACATGAGGATAACCCTATGCGCAAATGGATCAGTTTCAACCGCATAATCTTTAGCATAGCCTTCTTGCTTGCCCCGGCGTTTGCCCCGGCGCAGACCTGGAGCAGCGCCCCTCCTTTGAATACCCCCCGGGCCGGCGCTTCCGCGGTGACATTAGACGGATACATTTACGTGCTGGGCGGAAAAACCGGGGACGGAACCATTCTCAACACCGTGGAACGCTTCGATCCCAACACCGGGATTTGGGATAATACCAGCGTCGCCGCCTTCGACCGCCCCCGCTTCAACGCCGCGGCGGTGGCTTTGGACGGGCGCATCTACATCATCGGCGGGCGGGACGACGAGAACGAGGTGCTGAAGAAAGTGGAAGTGTACTACCCCGGCGCCAATTACTGGGACGAAATCCGGCAAATGGAAAACGAGCGCGAAGAGCACGTGGCGCTGGTCTTGCGCGGCAGTATGTGCGTGATCGGCGGGAAGGACGAGGGCGGCAGCTCCATCGACGTAATCGAATGGTATAACATAAACGACGACGAATGGTACACCGCCCCTTCCAACCTGAACCAGCCCAAACAATCCGCTTTTGCGGTGGCGGTGGATGATACGGTATATCTGTTCGGGGGCTTTACCCCCTTCCCGACCATCTCTAATTTCAAAGGCTCCACTTCGCCGGGCTGGTATTTCACCTGGACCACCCTGCCCCCCTTGCAGGCCGGGCGAGGCTACGGCGCAACCGGCCGCCTGGGAAACCAGGTCTTCCTGGCCGGGGGCAGAACCCTGGCGGATACCAGCGCGGTGGTGGAAATTTTCGATCTGCAAACGCAGCAGATTCAGCCCGGCGATTCTCTGAACACCCCCCGGGCCGGTGCTGCCGGAGTGGTTTTAGACCATGCGTTCTACGTAATCGGCGGATATACCACCGGGCAGAGCCAGCCGCTCTCCTCGGTAGAGGTTTATCCCACGGCAGTGGGAATTGCCGGTCCCCCGGCAGGCGCTCTCCCGGCCGGTTTTGCGCAGATCTCCGGCTACCCGAACCCCTTTAATGGAACCATTCACCTGGACGTTTCCATCCCCCGGCAGGGCCGCAGCGAGATTTCGGTTTACGACTTGCAAGGCCGCGCCATCAAAACCCTTCACCGCGGAACCCTGCTTCCCGGAACCCATAACTTCCGCTGGGAAGGGCGGGATGACGCCGGCAGAGCGGTGGCTACGGGAATTTATTTTGCCGTGCTGAAGGGCGAACGGGAGTTCAGGACCTTTAAGATGGTGTACGTCCGGTAGCCTGCCCCGGCGGGGAGGGTTGAGAATTGCCAGCTCGCTCTCCTGCCGCGCCGGGAATATTTCTCGAATTCTCCGGCGCGGCCGCTCTTCGGTGTGGCAGTTTTTCTCGTTTTTTCAGGCCCCCGCTCAGGAAAGCAGCGCCAGCAAAAAATGGTACAATAAGATCCACAGCGGAAAGGAGAACAGTAGCCCCCAGGCGGTTCCTTTCAACAACCGGGGATTGCCGGGCAAAAACGTTTCATCCAGGGGCAGTTGCATGGAAGCCTGCGCCGCCTTTGCGTTTTCCCCGTTCAGGGGCTGAATTCGATAGAGAGTTTTCATGGGTAATACCTCCTGTTAATTTGAAGTTTTTGTTAAGAGTAATATTGAACGTATTTACCAAAGTTTTTTTGCTCCGTTAAGAAAGCCAATCCCCATTGCCCGGCTATTTTCAGCCTTGCTGTTTTCTAAAAAATATCCCCCCGCGGAATTCCGGCTTGCCGGGAAAGGCAGGGATAACCGTTTCTGAGCATATATCCCACCACCGTGGCCGGCGAAAAATACCGGCGAAGCGGATTTGGGGTGCACAGGGCATACCAGCGCCGCGGCTGCGTTTCCAACCCCCGGAATTTCCGTAACACCAGAACAGCGCAAGGGGTCTGGGGACCGATGTCAACGTTTGATGAACGTTTTCTCCGGCTCTTTTTCACCTCCTGAACAGGTGGTTTCATTCAAAAGCCGCCCCCCCTTTTATCCCTCATCCTTCATCCTTTATCCTTTATTTTACCAACATCATCCGCCGGGTTTGGGCGAAACCGCCTGCGGCCATGCGGCACAGATACACCCCGGCGGCCACGGGGTCGCCCTCATCGGTGGTTCCGTTCCAGGTTACCCGGTAATAACCGCTGTTCACCACTTCTTCATTCATAAGAGTTTTGACCAGCCGGCCGGTCAGGTCATAAATCTTCAAGCTCACCCTGGTATCGGGCGCCGCCACTCCAAATTCGATGGTAGTAGTGGGGTTAAAGGGATTGGGGTAATTTTGCTCCAGCGTGAAATGATCCGGCGTCACGGAAGATAGCAGGGTATAAACCGGGTCGCAGGTAGTGGAATGGCCGGCAACGTCGAACACTTCTAAGGTCAGGGTGCTGGAGTGGTTTGGATCGATCTTTGTCGCGCTTACGATCACCGGGTCGGTAGTCCCGCGGATGAAAGCGGGAATATCGACGTCCGCATTCACCGCTACCAGCACGCTGACCTGCGCCAGGCCGCTCTCGCCGTCCTGCAGGCGCACCTGCAACGTTGCCGGGGGGCCGGGAGCAACCCCCAGGAGCAAACAATCCGGCGGGTTATGGTCCTGGCTCGCGCCTGTTACCGCCAAACTGAAGCTGACTGTATCGGATTGCGGAATCGGCGCGTTA
>WYBG01000386.1 GCA_011526015.1 Deltaproteobacteria bacterium
AAATAATCCTCAATTCTGGCAGCGAATTGAAGCTGCCAGAAAAAGCCTGCGCGCCGGGCGGGGAACAAAACTGGAAAATATTTTGAGATAGGATATCAGCAACCCGAATTCCAAACTTCACTCTCAGGAGTTCCTATGCCGCTCGATATTCAACTGATACGCTCGCAGTTTCCCGCCCTTGCATTGGAAGACGGCGGCCGCCCCCGGGTTTACCTCGATAATCCCGCCGGAACGCAGGTTCCCCAACAGGTAATCGAGCGCATGACCCGCTATTTAGTGCATTCCAACGCCAACCACGGCGGGCATTTCCGCACCTCCACGGAATCCGATCAAATTTTAGCCGAAGCCCACCAGGCCATGGCGGATTTTCTGAATGCGCCCTCGCCAGAGGAAATCATCTTCGGCCCCAACATGACCACCCTCACCTTTGCCATTTCCCGCTCCCTGGGCCGCTGGCTGAAGCCCGGCGATCAGGTAATTCTCACCCGCATGGATCACGACGCCAATGTGAATCCCTGGCGCCTCCTGGCCGCCGATTTGGGGCTGGAGATCAAATGGTTGAGCTTCGACCGGGAAACTTATCGCTACGATTTGAAGGAATTGGAAGCATTGCTTTCTCCGAAAGTTCGCCTGGCCGCGGTGAATTACGCTAGCAACGCCATCGGCACCATTAACGACGTCAAAACGATTACCGAGATGGCTCACCAGGCCGGCGCGTTAGTTTACGTGGACGCGGTGCAGTCCACCCCGCATATTCCCACAGACGTGCAAACCCTGGGCTGCGATTTCCTGGTCTGCTCGGCGTATAAATTTTTCGGCCCCCACCAGGGAATTCTGTGGGGGAAGCGCGATCTGTTAGAAAAACTCCCCGCATATAAAGTGCGCCCGGCTGACGACCATCCACCGGGTAAATTTGAGACCGGCACCCAATCCCATGAGGGGCAGGCGGGAAGCTTAGGCGCGCTGGAATACCTGGACTGGATTGGTGAGACCATGGGGCGGGAACATTATGACCGGTTCGCCCAATTTACAGGGCGCAGGAATTACCTCCACGCCGGCATGGCGGCCATCAAAGAGTATGAAAAAACCCTCAGCGCCCGCTTGATTGCCGGATTGCAGGTAATCCCCGGCCTCGCAATTCATGGCGTCGCCGGATTGAATGAGCTGGATGCGCGGGTTCCCACGGTTTCTTTTACCATGAAGGGCTTCCATCCCGGGGAGATTGCCCGGCGGCTGGGGGAAGAAAATATCTTTGTATGGGACGGCCATTATTACGCTGTGGAGGTAATCGCGCACCTCGGTTTGTCGGACAAAGGTGGAATGGTGCGAGTGGGCGCAGCGCACTACAATACCATAGAAGAAATTGACCGGGCGGTGGAAGCGGTTGCGGAGATCAGCAGACGGTAGGCAGCAGGCAATTGTAAGACCTCAAAGGTTTTTAAAACCTTTGAGGTCTGTACCCGCAATAAGTGATGACAGGGGAAAAGGAAAAATATGGCGCTGAGTTGAGGAATGGTTTAAAGAGGTTTATGCCAGGGGGGGCGGCATTTTTTTTAATCAAAATCCTTCCTCAGTCCCGGCGTGGAATTGCACTCCTTATAGGCCGCGCCGCGGAAGGATAAAAACGAGCGTTTTAGAGGTCTCCTAACAACCGTTTCAAGGTTTCATCCAATTCCGAATCCAACTCGATTTCGATCTCCTCCCGGGTGCCGTCCAGATAGTAAATTTCCACCACGCGATGTTCCGGCATCCAGGCCTCCGCGGAATCATTTTCTTCGACCTCTTCATACATCGTGTAATCCACTTCGTCAAAATCCTCATAAATGAGATAATCTACCTGATCCGCATCCAGTTCCAGAAGCTCGCAGACTTCATAAAAAACCGGGTCGTTTTGGCTGACTACTTTATGATTTGTGCGATCAGGAAATTCCATACCAATTCTCCTGTAATGATGAAACTCCGAGATAATTAAAGCAGGCAACTATTTTACTGCCCAGATGCACAAGTTTTGCCGTTTTAGAGCCTCTTATTGGGGGGATATTATAAGAAAAAAAAATTCAGAAACAACCATTAATTTTTCTATTTTGAGTTTTTTTTTGAGGGGCATAAAACGGCTGGTTTGACAGGGCTGACCTCTTGTTTTTGTTGAATAAATGAGCCGTTATCCGGGGGAGGAATTTACCGGAGAACCATTCCGTTTTATGCGAAAGCGGCACTGGGAATTTGGGGATACCGACGCCGCCAAAGAAAAAAAGCGCTTCATAGTTTTCCGAATTTTCGCTCAAAGACCTGCCGGTTTTTCAGCATTCTTAAACTGCGCTCTTCTTCGGTTTCAATTTTCAGCACTTTCAATACATCCAACCGCTTTAGGAGGATGTGGGAATAGTTCTTTTGATCGATCAAGCGGTTACGAATGATCTTTTTCGCTTCCCCGGTTTCCTTCGCAACCGGTAGAAGGCCGATCCACTCGCCGGGCAGTTCTTCGACAATCTCGAAGATGCGGCGGTCATCGATTGCTTTCAATTTTGCGATAAACGAATGGGGTTTGGCTGGTTCGCCGTAAAAGGGATGGCGCTTTATCTCTCGCAGGAAAGGAAGTTTTTCGTAATTTTTGCCGTCGATTGCGCCCCTGATGGCTAAAGATGAAGAATAATCCAGAGCCCACAACCCGCTCTGGTTGACGATCATATTCGGATTTTTCGCATTGCGGTCGATATTCAAGAGAAACAGGTCGAAAAGGAAGATATCGCTCTTCAATGCGTCATCCATCTGATACCCGCTTTGCGCTGTGTAAGCGGAGGCGTCTTCCAGGTAACGGGCGGCGAAATTGAGTCCTATGCTCTTCTGCAAAATCTCACGGGTTTCAGGATCCCCGGCTTGCTCATCGAAGCCCGCCTCGATAGCCAGCAGCGCCGGTTCCAAAACCGGAATTTGCAGCAATTTTCCCAGCTTCAGCGCCAGCCATTCGACAGCGCTCGCCAGCGCGCCCTCCCCGCTTCCGCGCAGCTTTACCACATATTGACGCCCGTCGCTTCCCCCGACAATTAGCGGCAATGAGGAACCGGCGCGGATTTCTTTGTAGAACTTTACGGCGCTTAGCATTTTCCCTCGCAGCCTCAGCGCAGCAGCAGCATCTTCACCGCCTTTGAAAACCCGTCCGTTTCTAACCGGTAGAGATATACGCCGGAGGACACGCTCCTCCCGGCCTCGTCCCTTCCGTCCCAGGCGATTTCGTGGAATCCCGCGCTCACCTGCCCGTTTACCAGGGTGCGGATTCGCTCGCCTAAGAGATTGTAAACCGTTAAACTTACCCGCGCGGGCTGCGGCAGGCCAAAGCGGATGGCGGTTTGCGGGTTGAAGGGGTTGGGATAATTTTGCTCCAGCGCAAACCGGTTGGGAGGCCCGCCGCTTTCACGGGATAATTTCACCTCGGTGACCCGGGAATCGCGAATGATGATGGTTTTATTTGCCGCCAATAAATGCCGGGCGACGCTCTCCCCGGCAGCGATCTCCTCCAGCATCCATTTCTCGCCCCTATTGGCGCTCTCCGCGGGCAGGCTGGCAACCCGAAAAACAACCGGGTAATAGGATGATTGGAATGAAATTACCGCGTGGTCTCCCCCGGCGATGCGGTAGCCGTCGGCAAAGCGGGAGTCGAACGCCCCCGCAGGGGGTGGTGGCGGAAGCGCAAAATATTCCTTCTGCGCCGGATCGGGCAGGCTTGCGCCGAAGTAGAGGTTCAGCCCTGGCGAGGCGGTTGAATGCGAATCATGCACCTGCAGGGCCGGGAATTGGGATACATCCGGGAGTTTGGGGAGCAATTGCGCCGGGGCCGGGCTGCCCAGGCTGATCTGCCCGGCGGCGTTCGCTTTGAGCCAGTACCCCGCTCCCGGTTTGATAGTATCGGAAGGAACGTAACTGCCGCTAAATCCATACAGAGTTCCGGGGATGATCACACCCTGGGGATCGTAGAGTTGATCCAGCGCCACCGGGGTGGAAATTCCGGCGATGAGGTTCCACCCCTCGGCCAGCTCGATAGTTGAATTTATGAGCGCCGCGCCGGTAATGGTAGTCGGAGTGTTTTCGGCAAAGCGCAGCCAGTAACCCGCCCCAGGTTGCAGGCTGTCTTCCAACTGGTACGCCCCGTTGAATCCGAACAGGGTGTTGGCCATGGCCTGGGGATAGAGGGAGAGATAATGACGATTGGCCGGATTTGCGGGCAATCCCACCAAGTTCCAGCCGGATTGAAGGTTCTGCACGAAGGAAACCGTGGATGAAACCGGCCATAAAACCACGTTCAGGCGGGCGGCCCCGGTATCGACTACAATGACGTTAAAGAGGGTGTCGCTGAAATAATCCGGGGCGGAAACGATTACGGTGTAGGTTCCCGGGCGCAGCAAGCGGTGATAATCCCCCACCTCCGGGTCAGCAAACACCGGCACATTGGGAATGCCGGCAATATCAATTTTGGCCGCCAGCGGCTCCCCGGTGATGGCGTCGGCGATGATCCCGCGAATACCCTTTAACGCTTCCTCCATATAGGCCAGGAAGGATTCCTTATTGTTGATCCAGCGCTGCGGCAGCGCCGAGCCGGGCGGGTTTTTGGTATTCCACAATTCGATGGTGGTTTCCCGCCCCCCATGCCACCAGTAAATCCAATCCTGCCGCCCCCCGAAGATTGCATACCATTGGCAGCCGTTGGTGATCCCATTGGGAAACCCGCCGTTCAGCAGATCGGGATTGGTCAGGGAATAGGTCAAGGAAAGATCCACGAACCAGGCGTCATCGGGACAGGCGGAATAGCTGCCGCTGGGCGCGCCGTTATCCCAGGGATAATTGACCACCTGCGCCCCCCCGTGAAAATTTGCGGAGAGATTAAAATTGCGCGCGGCCACGAACAACATCATCGCCGCGGTTTCCGGCTCCCGGCCCGTAGTGGTGTTGTTGGGATCGTTGATGCGGTCCGGGAAATCGCGGTTCAAATCCACAAAATGGGCGTTGCCGCGGATCGCCCCGGTCACGGTATGGTTCCCGCCCTTGTAAGTGCCGTCGGGATTGAACAGGGGATTGATCCAGATTTCCATTTCATTCACCAGGCGGGTAACTCGTTCTCCTTCCGGGGTGGGCTGCCCGTACTGGTTCAGCAGGTAATCGATCAGCCGGAGCATGAGTACGTACCCCACGGTTTCATCCCCGTGCATGGTGGAAGTATAGAGGAACTCCGGCTCATCCTCTTCCTGGCCGGAATTGTCGGAAATTTTCATCGCCAGCAGCAGCCGGCCCTGCACGGAAGTGCCGAAGGTGTCCAGCCGGCAAATATCCGGAAAGCTGCCGGCGTATTGAACCATCATATCTAAGTAGCCCTGGTAGGTCGGGTAGGTATCCCAGCCTTCGGTAAATTCGTCGATAGAACCGCTCATTCGATGTTCGTACAAGCTGCCGGGGTGGGGGAGCCGTTCGGGCCGGTAGCCCAGTTGGAGCAGGCGCTCCCACTGAATGTCGCTGGCGTATCCCAACAAGGTGTCGCCTTCCACATTGTCGATGGAGATCAGGCGCGTGAGTTGATCCACCTCCGATTTGTCGTGAATGGGCAGGCGGAAATAAATTTCTTCGGTCTGGGAAAAAACCATAAAAGGCAGGAAAAGTAACAGCAGGCAGGGTATCAAGCGTATCATGGCTACCCTCGTTTTTTAAGGTTGGGGGGAAATACTGTGTTATAGTGTTCAAGTGCTCTGGTGTTATGGCTCTCTATGCGGGGTAAATTTTCTGGCACTAAAACACTAAAACACTGCTAATCAACCCAACTCCGCAACCAGCCGGTTGACGATGTCCATCGCGTTAACCCCTTCCGCCTCGGCGTTGAAGTTGGTGACCAGGCGGTGGCGCATTACCGGGACGGCGCAGGCGCGTACGTCCTCTTCCGAGGGGGTAAAACGGCTTTGCAGAGCGGCGCGGGTCTTGGCGCCTAAAATCAGGTACTGAGAAGCGCGCGGCCCCGCGCCCCAGTTGATCCATTCTTTGATGAATTTGGGAGCCTGGGGATAGTTCGGGCGGCTCATGTTCACCAGCCGCACCGCGTATTCGATCACGTTGTCCGCCACCGCCACCTTGCGCAGCACCTGCTGGCTGGCGATGATCTGCTTTGCGTTCAGCACCTTGTGCAATTGGGGCAGGTAATCGCTGGTGGTGGATTTGACGATCTGCATTTCTTCTTCAAACGAGGGATACTCGATCCAGAGATTGAACATGAAGCGGTCGAGCTGCGCCTCCGGCAGGGGATAAGTGCCTTCCTGTTCGATGGGATTCTGGGTGGCGAGCACAAAGAAAGGCTCATCCAGCACCATGTCCTGCCCGCTGGCGGTCACTTTGTGCTCCTGCATCGCTTCTAACAGGGCGGCCTGGGTTTTGGGCGGGGTGCGGTTGATCTCATCCGCTAAGATGATATTGGCAAACACCGGCCCGCGGATGAACCGGAACCCTTTTTTGCCGCTGCTGCGGTCTTCTTCAATGATCTCCGTTCCGGTGATGTCCGAGGGCATCAAATCCGGGGTGAACTGGATGCGGCTGAATTTCAAATCCAGCACGTCGGCCAGGGTATTGATCAACAGGGTTTTGGCCAGTCCCGGCACCCCGATGATCAAACAATGCCCCCCGGAAAACAGGGAAATCAGCAGTTGCTCGATGATCGCATCCTGCCCGATGATGACTTTATGGATTTCTTTCAAAATAGATTGATAGACATTAGAGAAATTCTCTAACAGCGCCACTTCCTGATCCTGAATCTGCGGATGTTCTTTCATAACTCCCTTCGGGTATAAAGTAAAGTTTATGGATGCTTAGGGGAAAAGTCTCAAATTCCCAGAACCAAGCTCCCAAAAAAGAAGTTCGATTATAACGACAGCGCACAGGGTAGTCAAATCAAATTTATTTTAAGAATTTAGCACGCTCGAATTTCCCTCCGTCGCCTGAACTCTTCCACGGGGAATATTTTTCTTTACCTATTGACAAATTACAACGACCGGAGTAAATTGTAATAAAAATTACAATAATATTTAATAAAGAAATAAAAATTACATCATGGAACCTTCATCCCGCTTGCTCGACATCTTTTTGGAGATTGCCGCGATAGAAGGGTTATCCGGCAACGAAAAAGCAATCGCGGATTACGTAAAAACGTTTTTAGCCTGCCTGGATTTGGCGGTTTATGAGGATGATGCCCATCGCCTTAATAACGGCAACAGCGGCAATCTGCTCTGCAGGGTGGGGAGTGGAGGAGAGTTTGTGTTGCTCTCCCATTTGGATACCGCCCGTTCTACCGGGAACTTGAAACCGGTTATCACCGAAGACCGCATTTGTTCCGACGGAACCACCATCCTGGGGGCGGATAACCGCGCTGGCGTGGCGGTGTTGCTCTACGTCATCGAACACGCCCTTAAGAACCGGCTTCCCATCAACGATTTCACCCTGGCGTTTACGGTTTGCGAGGAATCCACCATGATCGGTTCCCGCAACCTTTCCCTGAACGGCGCCATCCGGATGGGATTTGTGTTCGATTCCGCGCTGCGCCCGGGCAAGTTCATCTACCGGTCCTTCGGCGCCCGGGGGTTTAATGTTCGGATTACCGGGAAAGCTTCCCATTCCGGCATCGCCCCGGAAAACGGGATAAGCGCGATTGCGGTGGCGGCGAGGGCGATTGGCCGGCTTCCCCTGGGGCGGGTGGACGAAGAGACTACCGCAAACGTCGGAAAAATAGAGGGCGGGAGCGCCGTCAACGTAATCCCGGAAAAAGCGCTGCTGGCCGGGGAAGTTCGCTCGCTGGAATTGGATAAGGTAGAATCGCTGATCGGGACAATTCACAGAGAGTTCCAGGCTGCGGCAAATAGTTTTGGCGCAGCCCTGGAATTTGAATCCCAATGGGATTTCAAGCCCTACCGGATCACCCCGGAGATGGAGGTGTACCGGCGCATCGAAACCGCGCTCCGCAAGTGCGGTTTGACGCCGCAGCCGAGCATTTCCGCCGGGGGCAGCGACGCCAATTCCCTGAACGCGAGGGGGATTCCGGCGGTAAATATCGGCATTGGAGCGCAAAATCCCCATTCCAATGATGAATTCATACTGATCGAGGATTTGCACAAAAGCGCGCAGATTGCACTGGAATTGATCCGGGCGTAAGCCCACCCTTTGATCCCCTGGGGGGCCGAGGAACTCGACATGAAAAAATTCGCACTCACATTTGCCTGGCTGCTGGGCGTGCTGGCCGGAAACCTGTTCGGGCAGCCCAGGGGTTATCTGGTCATCATCGGCGGGGGAGAGCGCCCGGATTATATGATGAAGAAGATCGTCGAACTGGCTGGCGGAGGGGAGAGCAAATTTCTGGTAATCCCCATGGCCAGCTCCGAACCCAGGGATACCGCGCTGCGCCAGAAAGAGCAGTTGGAAAAGATGGGCGCCGGGCCGGTGGATTTCATCATGGTTACGCGGGAAACCGCGGACCATGATACTAACCTGGCCAAATTGGACGGGGTTAGCGGAATATTTTTCTCCGGGGGGGATCAGAGCCGCCTCACTGAAGCGCTGTTGGGCACTCAATTTCTGGAGCGGATCAAACACATTTACCACACCGGCGGCGTAATTGTCGGAACCAGCGCCGGCGCCGCGGTGATGAGCAAGCTGATGATTACCGGCGACGAGTTGAAGAACCAGGATGAGGAAAATCCCTTTAAAACCATCGCGGCGAATAATATTCAGGTGAAAGAAGGTTTCGGCTTTATCGAGAGCGCCATCATCGACCAGCACTTTATCCGCCGCAAGCGCCACAACCGCCTGATCAGCCTGGTGCTGGAAAATCCCCGGCTATTGGGCATCGGCATTGACGAGGCCACCGCCATTATCGTGAAGCCGGACCAGGCCTTCGAAGTGTTGGGTGAAAACACCGTGCTGGTGTACGACGCCGCCAAAGTAACCGGCATCTCCGCGGACGCCAACGGCAACCTCTCCGCCGCCAACCTGAAGATGCACATTCTGCGCTCCGGGCAGATCTTCAGCTTGAAGAAAAAAAAGCTGCTGCGCTAAAAAACAAGGAAAAGATTATGCGCTATCTGGATATCAAAACCAGGATTCAAAAAAATTACCCCGATCTCCCCCGGAATCAGCGCAAGATCGCAGATTTTTTCATCGAGAACTTTGATAAGATCCCCTTTCAAAGCGTGCAGGATATTTCCCGGGTTACCGATGCCAGCGTGGCTTCGGTAGTGCGCTTTGCCCAGCGGATCGGTTTCACCGGCTTCAGCGAGATGCGGGAAAAGATCGCCAACGAATTGCAGGACCACCTGGAAGGCCAGGCGATTTTTCCCTTGCGGGAGAACCTGGATGACGACACCCTGACCTCGGTCGCCAATATCGACATCAAAAACATCAACGAAACCCTGGGCCAGCTCGAGCGGGGCAATTTCAACCGGGCAGTCGATTTGATCAACAAGGCCGGCCGCGTTTATACCGCCGGGCTGGGGGTTTCCTTTCTGATGTCGCAAATCTTAGCGTACCAGTTGAACCAGGTCGGCATCCATGCGCACGCGTTTCGCCAGGGTTCCGCCTCTTTCCCGGAGCAGGTGCTGTTTTTGAATAACCATGACGTGCTGATCGCGCTGTCGTTCCCGCCCTATTCGCCGGAAACCATCGACATGGCCCGCTACGCCCGGGAAGAAGACATACCGGTCATTGCCATCACCAACCGGCAAGCCTCCCCGATTACCTTTCAGGCCACGGTGAGCCTGGTGGTCAAAAGCGAAAATATGCTCTTCACCAATTCCTTTGCGGCGATTTCCGTGCTTATCAACGCCCTCTCCACCGAATGCGCCCTGCGCAATAAACCCCGGGCCGAGGCCATGCTGCACAACCTGAACCGCCTGGCGGAATCAACCTTGCAAAACCGCAGTTAAGAGGAATCCGGATTCCATGAAACTGTCCAAGATAAAGCCGCCCAACACTTACTTCATCATTTTCTCGGTGATCGTCTTCGTCGCCGCCCTCACCTGGGTCATTCCCGGCGGAGAATATCAAACCACCTTAATTGACGGGAAGGAAGTGGTGCGGGGAGATTCTTTTCAGTACGTCGAGAGCGCTCCCCAGGGAATCGGCGCGATATTGATGGCCCCGGTGAAAGGTTTTGTGGATGCCTCGTTGATCATCGGCTTCGTGTTGATCATCGGCGGGGTTTTCGCCATTTTTCAGCGCACCCGGGCGGTAGATGAGGCGATTATAGCGGTCGTAAAAGCCCACCGGAAATCGCCCCTGTTGCAAAAATTTTTGATTCCTATTTTCATGGTCGTTTTTTCCCTGGCCGGGGCAACCTTCGGGATGAGCGAGGAAGTGATCCCTTTTGTGTTGATTTTCATTCCCCTGGCGCTGGCCCTGGGCTACGACACCGTTACCGGCGTGGCAATGTGTTACGTCGCCGCCCATTCCGGTTTTGCCGCCGCGCTATTGAATCCCTTCACCATCGGGGTGGCGCAGGGAATTGCCGGGCTGCCGCTGTTCTCGGGCATCGAATACCGGTTTGCCGCCTGGCTGGTGATAACCACGATTGCCATCCTCTACGTCTCATCATATGCCGCCAAAATAAAGAAGAACCCGGAAAAGAGCCTCAGTTTTGAGCAAGACCGCAAAAGAAGAGAGAATCTCCACCTTGGCGAGGTAGAAAATTTTGCCGGGCTTACCATGCGGCAAAAATGGGTGTTGATCGCCTTTTGCGCCGGGTTGGCAGTGATGGTGTACGGGGTTTTGAAATATAAATGGTACATCGAAGAAATTACCGCGGTGTTCGTGGGAACCGGCATTGCGGTCGGCGTTGTCGCCCGCCTGAGCATCCGGGAGATGACCGAGGCGTTTGTCTCCGGCGCGAAAGACCTGGTCGGCACTGCTCTGATCATCGCCCTGGCGCGGGGAATTCTGGTGGTTGCGCAGGACGGCCGCATTATCGACACCATCCTGAATTCCGCCTCTTCCTTGATCAGCCAGGTGAACCCGATCGTCTCCGGCCAAATCATGTTCATCATCCAGACGTTTATCAATTTCTTCGTCCCTTCCGGCAGCGGCCAGGCGGCGCTTACCATGCCGATCATGGCCCCGCTTGCGGATTTGGTGGGGGTGAGCCGGCAAACTGCGGTGCTGGCCTTCCAATTCGGCGACGGGTTCAGCAATATGATCATCCCTACCTCCGCGGTGCTGATGGGGGTATTGTCCCTGGCGGATATTCCCTGGGAAAAATGGGTGCGCTGGATCTTGCCCCTGCAGCTCATTTTTCTGATTACCGGGCTTTTGTTGTTAATACCCCCGCATTTGCTCCATTGGCAATAATTCCGGCGGGCGGATTGCCCCGGGATGGGTGCCCGGGGACTCGAGTTTGAATCGCAGCAAAAAAGGGGCGTCTTGCCCCGGTAAAATCACGTTTCCATCATCAAAACAGGAGGTCTTATCATGTCTAAATTTTTACAACTTACGTGGGTCCTCGTTGCCGGGGCTTTTTTGTTCTCCGGCATGGCAAAGGCACAGATCAATTTTTCAACCGGGAAAATGGCCGTCGAGTTGGATAATTTCGGCCAGATCGAGGTGTTCGCTTCTACTTTGGACACCATCCAGATCGACCGGGCATCTCTGCTGGTCGGCACCGGCCCCAACGCGGTGTTCGATTATCTGAAAGATGCCGAATCGGTTCAGCCGGCCTCCGTGGTTCCCAATCCCCAGCTCAGCGATTTTGAATTGCGGGTCTGGTGTGACAACACCTACTCCAACGAACCGCCGAATATTCTGGAAAAACTCTATATGTACGGCTGGAATAACGCCGGTTACAGCGTGGGCAGAATCAAGGTGATCAATACCGACCCCAGCGCCATCAATGCTTACAACGGCCTGGAAGTTTTGCCGCAGATCGATGGGCAATATGGTTTCGAATCCGTGGCCTATCTTGCCGCCCAACAGGTGGTCTCGATTTACAAGTCCGGCGGCAACACCTACGTAGGATTCCAGTTCTTCAACCCCGCGCTGGCCTCCTTGCGCTCTTTCGAATGGTTTGACGGCTACAACGATCTCGATGACAGTTTGTGGGTTTGGCTGACCTATGGAGCGATCGATCCGCTCTATAACTCCGGCATTGACGGTTCCGTCGCCATCTTCGGGCAGGCCCCGGCGGCGATTGCTTCCGGCGACTCCGTGGAATTCTTCTTCGGAATCGCGGTGGGCGACAACGAGTCGGATATGTTGGCCAACATGCAGGACGCCCGGCAAAAATATGAAGAGTTTTTTACCGGAATTTCCCTGCAAGATCCTGCCGTCCCGGCCAATTTTGAGCTTGGCCAGAATTATCCGAATCCCTTCAACCCTTCCACCCGGATCGACTTCCAGCTTGCCGAGAAGAGAAACGTCAGCCTGAAGGTCTATAACCTCCTGGGAGAAGCCGTGGCCACCCTGGTGAACGAAAATCTCGCGCCCGGAAGATACACCTATGAATTCAGCGCGAATAATCTGCCCAGCGGTTTGTACTTCTACACCCTTAGCGCTGGGGATTTCCGGGAAACCCGCAAAATGATGCTTTTGAAGTAACGGCTGCGTTTAGCAATGTTCAAGTGTTCGAGTGTATCGCCGGCGCAACTGTCGCCGGCCATCACACGCGAACACTTGAACACGCTTTTGCAGCACTTTCCGGTTTTTTAACAGGAGGCAGCATGAAATTCAATCGTTTGATCCATTTGCTGGCCGCGGTTTTGCTGCCGGCGCTCTGGCTGAACGCGCTCGCCGGCACCACCGGCAAGATTGCCGGGCAGGTGGTCTCCCGGGATAGCGGGGACCCGCTGGTAGGGGTAAATGTCTATCTGGAAGGCACCATCCTGGGCGCCAGCACCGACGCCGATGGGTATTACTTCATTCTGAACGTTTCCCCCGGCTCCTACAACATTACCGCCGAATACGTGGGGTACGCCCGGCTGACCCGGGCTAACGTTCTGGTGCAGGTCGATCGCACCAGCGAAGTTCGGTTTGATCTGGCGGAACAAACGGTGGAACTTGATAAAGCCGTGGTGGTGGAGGCCGAGCGCCCGGTGGTGCAGCGGGATATCACCACCACCCTGCAAAATGTTACGACCGACGAGATCGACCAACTGCCGGTCAATAACTACAGAGAAGTGCTGGTATTGCAAACCGGGGTAGTGAATACTTCCGACGGGTTGCACGTTCGCGGGGGGCGCAGCGGCGAAGTGGCCTATTTTTTGGACGGCCACCGGGTGGAAGACCCTCTCTTCAATGAGGAAGTTCTGGCGATCAATAACGACGCCATCGAGCAGATGGAATTTCTCTCCGGAACCTTCAACGCCGAGTACGGCAACGCCCTGTCCGGGGTGGTAAACATCGTCACCAAGGAAAATTTCAGCCGGATCAACGCCAATGTTCTCTACAAACGCACCGATTGGGGCATCGAAGAGGCCAGCAACAACCTCAACGAAAATTTCTTCGAGGGGTATATCGAAGGGCCGTTATGGAAGGGAAGCCCGCTGGGAATCATGTTCACCGGCCGGCGCAGCACCGAGGATAATTATTATCTCTCCGGGCTTTCGCGAGTGGTGGAGGATAGCAGCGGGGGAATTTATTATGAATCCATCGAAGGTTCGAAGGGCGTTCCCTTCGGTTACAACGATCAAACCACCCTGTTCGGAAAACTGTATTTCCGGCCTTTTGCCAGCGGAAAAGTGGCCTTCTCCTACAATTTCGGGGACCGGAAATGGCAAAGCTACGACCACGTTCTCAAGTACATTCCGGACAGCTCTTACGTGCGCTCCCGGAAGAGCCACCTGGCGGGGGCGAATTTTACCCATGCGGTGAGCAAGAATCTCTTCTATGAACTGCGGCTTTCCTATTACCAGTTCGATTTTTTGAGAAACGTGGGCGGTCTGTACTATACCGACTACGCCGCCCCGCTTTTCCTGCGCTTCAACAACAGCAATTTCTATCGTTCCACCATCGATGCGGTGTACGAGGATCAAACCTCAAAAACCTATACCGCCAAGGCGGATATGAGCCTCCAGGCGAACCGCTACCACCTGCTCAAAGGCGGGGTGGAGTTTAAACAGCATAACCTGGATTATTTTTACATCTATAATCCCAAAAAGCCCAGCGACCAGTACGTGATCGATTACCTGATCAAGCCGTACGAGGGCGCGGTGTACCTGCAAGATAAAGTGGAGTTCGAGAGCATTATTTTGAACCTGGGGCTGCGCTACGATTTCTATGATCCCCGGGCTTCTTACCTGGCCAATCCGTTCGATCCCAACTCGTTCACGGAAACGAAGCTGAAAACCTACCTCAGCCCGCGACTGGGAATCGCCTACCCGGTCAGCAACAACATGGTTTTTCACCTCTCTTACGGCCAGTTCTTCCAGCGCCCCCCCTTCGAGGTGCTCTACGAAAACCTGAACCGGGAATTCGGCAACTTCGAGCCGCTGTTCGGGATGCCGGATTTGAACCCGGAGAAAACCACCAGCTATGAGCTGGGACTGCACACCACCATGGGGCGCAACGCCTCTTTGCAAACCACCTTTTTCACCAAAAAGATCGAAGATTTGGTGGGGGTGGCCTGGAATTACCGTCCCCTTCCCTACGCCTATTACATCAATGAGGATTTCGCCACGGTGCAGGGATTCGAGATCAGCGCGAAATGGCGCAATCGCAATGTGTTCACGTCCGCTAATTACACCTATTCCGTGGCCAAGGGCAGTTCCTCTTCCCAGCAGGAGCGTTTTGCAGGTGCTTATGATATCGTCGGCACCCAGTCGCTGCAGTTTTATCCCCTGGATTTTGACCAGCGGCATCTGGTTAACGGCCAGTTCACGATCAATTTTGGGAGGGGAGAGGGCCCGTTCCGCTTTCTCCCGGCGGTTTTCCAAAACAGTTATTTCAGCCTGGTAATGCAGTACGGCAGCGGGCTGCCCTATACATTTAATCCCCAGCGCGCCCGCTACGTGGCCGATCGCAATAACTCCCGGATTCCCTATACCATGTTCTTCGATTTGAAATTCGAGAAAAGTTTCTACGCCGGTCCTACCCGCCTGGCGGTATTTGCCGATGTTCGCAACCTGTTCGACCGCCAGAATATTCGCAGCGTCTATTCCGCTACCGGCAAGCCCGATCAAAGCGGCTCCACGGAAAGATTGGAAACTCCGGAGTTTCAGGCCGACCCCACCAACTATTATGCCCCACGCACCATCTACCTGGGGCTGCGACTGGGAATCTAAAAGATTGAAGAATCAAGGAGAATTTAACATGAGCGTAGTTCGAATACTCCTGTTCAGCCTGGCGTGCCTGTGGCTGGCGGGCGGGAGCGCACAGGCAGGGGAAAAGCGGGGAAGAAGCGACTTTCTCGGTAAGAGTTTCCACCTCAATTCTGCCCCGGGATTTGAAGACCGCGCCCAGAGCGTGATCAACGCCAATAAACTCGGCCAGGTGGTTACCAACCTGGGGCAATTCCATGCCTACACCGGCGCATTGCCGCAGGGCCGCTGGCCCCTGGGTACAGACCACGACGCGATTTGGAAAATCAGCCTCTTCGTGGGCATTCCTTTTAACGTGGTGCAAAGCCGCGCCAACCAGATCAAGGAATGGGACGCCATGAGCGGCTATCATAACCCGGATTCCGGCTATATCGCCGTCAGCACCAATCCCCTCACCTGGCCGCGCGATCCCGGCGGCAACCCCTACTGGCCGGTGCGCACTCCCGACGGCCGCGACAGCATCAACTCCCAGATGGATTCCTACGCGGTTTATACCGACTCCACCAATAACCTCGCGGTCAACGATCCCACCCAGCGCCTGCGGGTGGTCATTCACCAGACCTCCTACGCCTGGAATACCTCCAAAGACGATGATTATATCATCTTCAAATTCGAGATGATCAACGATACCACCGCGGCCAAGGATGAGTTGTATTTCGGCATTTACAATGATATCGACGCCGGGGGAATCATCGACGAATACGATGATGACTACATCGGCCTGGAGCTCAACCGGCAGTTCTGGTATGTGTATGATTCCGACAACTATAGCCGCGACTGGCAGCAAGACAATCCTTTTTATCTCGGCATGGTCTGGCTGGAGACCCCGGAAATCAATGGCCAGCGCCCCGGAATAACCGATTGGCACTATTCCAGCGTGTTCGACTCCCCCTGGGGAGACGTTCTGACGGAGGATAAAGTGGTCTATAACTGGATGCGCAGCGATTCTTCGTTGCGAAACGATACCCGCTGGCCCAACCTCTTTCACGGCAACGACCTTCATTACGACGATCCCTCCCTGGTTCCCGCGGGCGGCATGGCGGTGGACTGCATCACCGCCAGCGGGCCCTACCACATGGAGCCGGGGGAAACGCTGACATTCGTTGTCGCGCTGGTTGCCGGGGCAGATTACCAGGATATCAGCGCCAACGTGGACCGCGTCTGGCAAATCTATAATAACGGGCTAAAGCTGATTCCCCCGCCCCAGCCGCAAATCACCGGCTTCGCCCGCGACAATTCCATCCGGCTGGCCTGGAGCAACGCCCAGGAGTTTTCCTATATTAATCCCCAGAGCGGCGAGTCTTTAGTGCAGGAATACCGGGTATATAAGACTACCGACCTCACTCGCCAGGAATGGGGCGAGCCGTTTGCAATTATCCCCCGCCGAACCGATCTGAACGAAATCAAAGAAGACGCTTACGTCTGGGAAGACCCGGAAACGGTCAACAATTACTTTTATTACTCCTACAGCGTCACTACTTACGACGTGGACGGGCTGGAATCCGGGCGGGCCAACCTGGGAGCGGATCAAACCGTGAACCTGAACACCACGGAGCTGCGCCCGGTGGATTCTCCGCGGCAAAATCTGAACGAGGTCCGGGTAGTGCCCAATCCCTATGTCATTTCCGCGCTATGGGAGCGCAAGCGCCTGGGCGACCCCCTGTTAGGAGAGCCGATCCGTGACATCGCCTTCATCAATCTGCCGGAGCGCTGCACCATCAAGATTTTTACCCTTGACGGCGACCTGGTGAAAACCATCGAGCATACCAACGGAACCGGCACGGAATTCTGGGACATCCGTTCCAATTTCAACCAGATTCTGGCCACGGGGGTCTATTTTTACCATATCCGGTCCGCTTCCGGGGAAAAAATCGGAAAATTCGCCATTGTGCGCTAACGAAGGGGCATCCAGTATGAAATCGTTCATAAAAATATCGTCATCGGTGTTAGTGTTCCTGCTTTGCATGGCATCCGTCGCGGCCGCCTCGGATTTCAAGAACGTCGGGCATTCCGGGGCGAATTTTCTGCAAATTCCCGTGAACGCCGCCGGCGCCGGCCTGGGAAATGCTTACACCGCCCACGTTCGCGGGGTTGAGGGTTTATATTGGAATCCCGCGGCGATTGTGTTCTCCGAAAGAACCGAGGTGCTGCTCTCTACCGCGGACTGGGTAATCGACACCCGGCTCTCGTTCCTGGGAATCACCCACAATTTCGGGCGGATGGGGGCGTTAGGCGCCAGTATTACCGCCTTTACCATGGACGAGATGGAAATTACCACGGAGCTGCAGCCCAACGGCGCCGGCCAGTTTTTTGAAGCCGGAAATTACGCCTTCGGCCTCAGCTACGCTTTGAAGCTGACCGACCGATTCAGCTTTGGCGGCACCGCAAAATATGTTTACGAATATATTTGGGAGGCTCACAGCTCAGCCATCGCGTTCGATTTTGGCTCGGTTTACCAGACCGATTTTTACAATCTGCGGATCGGGATGCAGTTGGCTAATTTCGGAAGCCAGTTGGAGATGGAGGGCGCCCCCATCGATGATAAGCCCGGCCAGATCGCCCAATCCGGGTTGAGTTATGCGAGCGACCCCCGCCTTACCCGCCTGTCCCAGGAATATTCGCTGCCGCAAATATTCAATTTCGGCATCGCTATCGACCCTCTCAAAAGCACCGAAAACCGGCTTACCTTGCTGGCGGAAGCCAGCGACCCCAACGATAACGATCCGCGCCTGAATTTTGGGGCGGAGTACGCCTTCCGGGAGATGTTCATGCTGCGGGGCGGCTACAAAAGCGGGTACGATGAGCAGAGTTTCAGCGCCGGCCTGGGCATCAAGCTGAATCTGGCGAAGGTGGATTCCCGCTTCGATTACGCCTTTTCGGATTTCGGGCTGCTGGGAAATATTCATTATTTGAGCTTCCGGGTAGGGTTTTAAAAGCGGCGCCGGCGCCGGCAGCAGATGGATTATTGGGGTGGGGGAGCGCCGGATGGATTATTGGATTGATGGAGTAGTGGATTGCGCACTAAGTTGTTGAACCCTTTCTCCTGGGTCATTCCCGAATGTTTCTATCGGGAATCTATAAGTTTTAGGCCTGTGGATGCCCGATAAAGACATTCGGGCATGACAAAGGGGTGCAAGAA
>WYBG01000387.1 GCA_011526015.1 Deltaproteobacteria bacterium
ACCCTTTTTCTCAAGGTACCGCGTTTTGCAGAAGCTTTCAAACTTAAAATGGCAGAATAATTTAATGGCAAAATGATTTTTGAATTATTTTGCCATGGAATCATTTTGCCTTATTCTTTTTAGAAAAACATACCGCTTGATAGTTCTACGTCTGTACTTTTCTCCTAAAGTCTTAAAATAGAACTAAGGAGCAAAAAATACTCATATTTTTCATTCATTACCACATCTAATTCACGCGCCCGGGATTCTTTCAAAAATTTCCCCATGCCGAGAAGACCGGGAACCATCCCCAGGACCACCGCCGCAGCGGTAATTTCGTGGAGCGCTAAACCGTCCACATTTTTTTACGATGATGAAGGAGAGTGGCGAAGGATAACTTACAATCATAACCCCGGAGAGCGAAATATAATGCGATACTCTACATTTCGATCCATCATCTGCTGGCTTCTTCTGCCCGGCGCGGCGCTGACCGCCCTCGGGCAAAACTTTACCCCGCCCCCGGGCAGCCCGCTGGCCAAACGGGAGCACCCCCGCCTGTATTTTACCCGGCAAAGCCTGGCAGCGGTTAAAGAGTATATCGACCGCTACGAAGCGGTGAATTTTCAACACTACCTCGGCCGGGTTGACAGCGCTTTTGCGGAATCACCCGCGAACAAAAGCCGCAATTATCTTTTGTTCGACGCCAATAATTTTGCATTTTTGAGTTACGCCGCTTCATCAGGGTTATTTTCCAATTATCAATTCGCCTACAGCGGGAAAGAATACGCCGAGAAGGCCTACGCCCACGCGGAGGAGATTGCCCGGCGCATGGAGAAAAAATTTATCGAGCAATCCCACGCCGCCATTTTCAACTCGAGTTCCCAGGGAGGGTACGTCAACCTGGCCCTGGGGGTGGTGTACGACTGGTGCTACGGCTACCTGTCCCTCTCCCAAAAGCGCGTTATCGCGGACGCCTTGATCGCCAATTATCGAAACCGGGAAGACGACATCAATCCCGGCGGCAAAGTGAAGCTGGGCCTCACCATTTCCGCCAAGTGCCACGACGTGGGGGTGGGCGGGCTGGCCTTATGGGGCGATGACCTGGGAAGCGATTACGAGGCGGTAGTGCAGGAAATGCTGAACGGGGTCGAATGGCTCTGGCTGAACCGGGTTTTACGAATGGGGGAACAACTTTTCGAAGGCGCCGCGGGATGGAGCGAGGGCGCTAATTACTTTGGCGGGGGGGCAATCAATATTATCTGGTTCACCGCGGCGCTGTCTTCCGCACTGGGGCAAAATTTTTTCACGGAGATGAACTGGCTGCGCGATATTCCCAGGTATCTCTATTTTTACGTCTATCCCATGCGCACCGACGGGGAACGGCAGGGATTCTTCGAGCAGCGCAACGATGCCGTGGATTTGCGCGAATGGGATAGCATCGGAACCCTGCTGCGAATTTCCGCCATTACCGGGCTGATCAGGTCGGAAGATCCCGCCTCTGCCGGTTTTTACCGCTGGATCATGGAAGACAGCGAATACAAATTTACCCGGCAATCGCTGGATGAATATGAACCCCGCCTGTTCTGGCTATTCTACAAATTTTTGTGGGGCTTCAAGGACGTCGAGAAAAGGACCCCGGAGCAGGTGGGGTTGAAAACCGCTTATCGCTTCGGGCTGGGGGACGTCATTCTGCGCAGCGACCTGACCACCCAAAACGCTACCAAGATCAATTTCTATACTCCTACCTACCACCTGGCCCGCCATTACCATAAGGATAACAGCAGTTTTGTTATTTTCAAATACGGATTGCTGGCGCTCGACGCCGGGGTTACCAAAGGCTCCGGCGACTTGCCCAAGTCCGAGCGCAGCAACACGCCTATCTATCACAACCTGCTGGCGATGTACCCCCCCAACGGTTCTCCGCTGTACGAATTTGGCGCCAATACCAAGGATTACGCCGACGCCTATAACGACCCGGATAACCAGCCGGGGGGCCGGAATCACGTTGGGGAAGTGCGGGCGCTGCGCTTTCAGCCGGGCATTTTCGATTTCGTGGATTATGATTATACCCGTTCTTACAAAGAAGAAAACTACGCCCGGCGAATGCGGCGCAAACTGCTGTACTTGCACGACCCCAATGCTCCCAACTACAGCAATCAGGAATACTTGCTCATATTCGACGACGTGTTAGTGAACAACCCGGCGATTAAGCGCCGCTGGCTTTTGCACACGTCTTCCGAGCCGGAAATCGTAAAGGGCGGTTGGAAGCAGGAAGGCCCCGGCTTTTGGACCGCCCCGGGCGGGGGAATTCTGGCGGTGACGAACACGTACGCGAACGCACACGGGAAACTGTTTCTCAAATTCCTGGCCCCGGGCAACTATCAACTGCGCCTGCGCGGCGGAAGCGAAGGGGACGCCCACCACTGGTTTACCGACGCGGAAGGGAAGGACCTGAGCGAGCGGGGACCGTTCACTCCCTGGGGCGGATTCTGGGCGGGCACGCATCGCTTAGAGGTGGAAGACCTCTCCGGCGACAGCGCCTCGCAATATCTCGCGGTAATGCAAATCGGCGACGCCAACACCCTGAAAACCATGGCGACGGTGGAGAAATTAGAGAGCGGGAACTTTATCGGCGCGCTCATCAACGGGGAGCGGGCGGCATTTTTCAACCGGACCGCGGAAATGGCCGATGCGACCCGCTACCGCATCTCCGCCGGCAAAACCGTGCAACACCTACTTACCGGCCTGAAGCCGGGAAAATACCGGATACTGCAAAACGGAAAACGGCTCCCCCCCGTAGCGGTGGAAAGCGATGGCACGTTATTCTTCAAGAGCGCCGGCGGAGGGGAGTTCGTGGTGGAAGCGGAGAACTGACCGGGGCGGTTGAATGCCTGCCGCCTGAATGCGACATGGCGACGCGGTAATGAAGCTGTTTGATGCACGGTGAGCCTGCCAATCTACCTGTCGCCGTAGCCCGCGGAGAGGCTCTTAATTTGCAGCATTTCTGTCTTCATTCTCTTCGATTCTTGCTTCGACAATTTTTTTTACCAGACTTACAGGAAGCGGTTTCTCAGGCGAAAAATGGATCGTCGTTCCGGAAATTTTATACGATTGGAGTTCTTGTTCAAGAATCTCCAGTATTGATTTGCTCACTACAATCAGGGAACAATGATCCTTAAACGCTGCAAAGTGAACCAGCGGCCCCCGGTATTTATAGGTGGGAATCCGGTAGCTGATAACCTCTTCTGCTTGTGGCGCAGCCGCTTTTATCGACTGGCGAATCGTTTCCAGCGCAGTTCGCATCGCTTCGGGAAGCGCGCGCAGGTATTCATCAACGGTCTTTGCAGGAATGGTTTTAGCAGCTTTTTCCATATTGACTCATCCTTATCTCATCAAAATTGCCCTATTTTTCGGCCAGTTCCTTGAGTTTTTGCAGCGCCTTCGGCCAAATGCCCTGGAACATCTCTTTATACTCGTCTGCCGTATCCAAATCCACCAGCACTTCTGTCCTACCCTCTTTCTCCTTGAATGTGTAGTTTTCAAGCGCTCCCGCCCATTGCTTCACCGCTTCACTGGAAGTGTCTTCTTTTCCGTTTTGCACCACCCCAAAGTGTTCGATAGAGAGATACTCATACAGCCGGTTCTCTTTTATCCTGCTCACCATGCCGGATAACTCGCCCGTTTCCCCGGGAGCTAAAAAAAGAATTTTGCTCCCCTTACTCCAGTC
>WYBG01000388.1 GCA_011526015.1 Deltaproteobacteria bacterium
ATGGAATCCCGCAAACAGAATCACCCCGTACCCCGCCAGCAGCAGAGAATTGAACCAGAGCGCCTCCCCGAAAACGACACTTAGCACTCCCACGTACATGGGATTGCGGGTAAAACGATAGAGACCCTTCGCTACTAACTCTTTTGGAGGATCGATCGGCGCGGGAGTGCCTATGCCGGTGAAGGTGAACTCCCGGGCGCAACCCAGGTATATCAGCGCGCCGAGAATGATCAAAACCAGGCCGGCGTAGCGGAAAGGCCCGCCGGCCGGCAGGAAGCGGTTCAACTGTGAGGAGAGCAGCAGGCCGGGGACCAGGATCGTTACGGTTCCGGGTACTAAAATCGTAAACAAAAGCGTTTTGAGGGCGGTGAGCATCTTCCGGTTCTCCGGCGCGCCTTGATTATGAATCCCGGTACCCGATCTCTGCGCCCAGCTTGATCTTGCTGCGGGCGAACATGCCGCTGCCCCGGGCGATTTCGCGGTCTCTGCCGTCGTATAACAGCGCCTCCGCAAAAAACAATTCCCGCGAAGAATAGATCGCCTTGCCGTAGGCGTGCACTTCTCCTTCGGAAATGGGGCGCAGCAATTGAACCTGGTAACTGACCGTGAGCACCAGCGCCTCTTTTACCAGTGAGTTCACCGCGAAGTAGGCGGCGTCATCCAGGGCCTTGAAGTACACCGAGCCGTGCGCGGCCCCCCCGGCGTGGAAAAACTGCTGCCGGATGGGAATGACGATCTCCGCCACCCCCCGGGAAATATGGATTTGCGGCGCGTAGTAGGCGTTACAGGGCGCAGACAGGTACATTTTTTCCAGCCTGCGGAAATGAGATTCTTCGTTCATAAAACGTCTCTATGGGTAAAGGAATGGTAACGATTCAGCTTTCAGCTACCAGCCCTCAGCTTTCAGCCTGTTACACAGCCTGAAACCGTAAATCCAACCGGCAGCGCCCTTGTAAACAGTGCTTTTAAGCACTTTTTAGCTGACGGCTGACCGCTGAAAGCTGAGGGCTGAATAGTGACCAAGAAAGTTAAAAAACCGCCAGGAAAGGCAAGATAACACCAGCCACGCTGAAAAAATAGCAGATAAATGACATCGCTCTTGAATCCGAAAAGCGGGATGATTATGTTCTTTCATTCTGCGTCAAACATGGGGGTGAATTATGGAACATCGAAACCTGCGAGAGCTGACCCTCGGCGGCCTGGCTGCCGAGCACGATGCCGCGCTGCAACAGTATTTCTTTGAGAATGATATGTTCCGGGGAGTGGTCCTGGGGCGCACCCGGATTTTGATCGGCAATCGCGGGAGCGGCAAATCCGCCATCTTCAAAATGCTGGCAAAAAAAGAGCAGGCCGGGGGAACCCTGGTAGAGGAGATTACCCCCAGCGATTATATGTACGATTTTTTGAAAAATTCCCGGCAATTCGATTCCAACGCGGAGTGGGCGCGCCTGGGCGCCTATACCGCCTCCTGGAAGTATGTCATCCTGGTAACCGCGATGCGGCTGCTCCACGCCCGCCATAAAAACCTCAAAGCCAGCCCCGAACACGCCAACCGCATCAGGGCCTTTTTACGCGATAACGCCGACGAGCACCTGATGAGCCCGGTGGATTTGCTGGTCAAATTCCTGAAAAAATTCGCCAGCGTTTCCAAACTCTCCCTGGAAGGGATTCAGTTTGAAGATAAATCCGGCCAACTGGAAAAGCTCTATAAGCTGGACCATATCCGCCACGTTATCCCCTCGATTTCGGAATTGACCCGGCACACCAAGGTGCTCATCCTGTTCGACGAGCTGGATCACGGCTGGGACGCCTCGGATGATTCCCGGCAGTTCATCGCCGGGCTGTTTCGCGCGGCCATCCAGATCAACCAGCAATTTCCCGGCATCGACGTGCTGATTACCATCCGGGAAGAGATTTACCAGAATATCCCGGAATTATATGATGACGCCCAGAAAATCCGCGATATTATCGAGCACGTACGCTGGACCCCGGAAGAGTTGAAAATGATGATTGCCCAGCGCATTAAGCACGCCCTGGAAATCCTGTTCGAGAAGACGATACGGGTTTCCACGCCGGATAGCCTGTGGGAATATATTTTTGAAAAGGATATCGAAGCGTACGGCGTTTCAACCTTCAAATACATCGTTGACCGCACCCTCAATCGCCCCCGGGAATTGATTTTTTTTGTGAACGAATGCCTGAAGGCGCATAATATGGCGGAGAAAATCGGGCGGGAAACCATCGAAAAAGTGGAGCGGGGATATTCAAAAAATCGCCTGGATGACATTGCTTCGGAATACAAATTTCAATACGCCGGGCTGCGGGACGTGTTCGAGACTTTCCGAATGGAGAAAGTGCGCTGGACCCGCAAGGATTTGGAGGAACACTGGCTGGAACTGGTGGAAGGGGTAAAACCCTGCCCCACGGCCTGCGATTGGCTGAATGAAGGCTGCCCGCCGGATAAATTGCTCGAAATTCTCTGGAACGTGGGATTCTTGCGGGCGTTTATGAAAACCGGCTGTTCTCCCCGGGATGGAGAAGATCCGAATTTCGTCGGCTATCACCAGGAACCCACTCTCAACATCGGCTTGTTCAACCATTTTGATATTCACCCCATGTTCCGCTCCCATTTGGGAATTGGCTTGAGCCGCATGGAGAAAGTCTGAGTTTCAAAAACCAAATCCCTGGCGCCAATCCCATCATAACGATTAAATTACCGCGCGCTTGCGGAAAAAAACACCGGGAAAACCCCACTGAGTGTGCATTCGCTGAATAAACAGGGAAACGGCATGAAAAATTTGCGCTGGTTTTTTCTTGCACTCCTCTTGCCTGCCCCGGCGCCCGCTGGCGAAGAGATATTGGTGGCGGTGGCTGCCAACGTGGAATACGCCATGCCGGAGCTGGAAAAAATCTTTGAAGCGCAAACCGGCGTCGAAGTAAACACGGTAATCAATTCTTCCGGAAAGTTAACCGCCCAGATTCGCAGCGGCGCTCCTTTCGACCTGTTCCTCTCCGCGGACATGAAGTACCCGGATACGCTCTTCGCCTCCGGCCATGCGGACTCCCTGCCCCGGGTCTATGCCTACGGCGCAATCGTGTTGTGGACTTTGCAAGAGGTAGATCTGTCAAAGGGAATGGAGATTCTGGCGAGCAATTCCGTTCGCAGGATCGCTATCGCCAACCCGCAAACCGCCCCTTATGGAGAAGCCGCGCTGGAAGCTTTGAACTATTATCAAATTTACGAGCAGGTTAAGCCCAAACTGGTCTATGGACGAAACGTGGCCCAGGCTACCCAGTATCTTGTTACCGGGGCGGCGGAAGCGGGTTTCACCGCCAAGTCCGTGGCCATCTCCCCGCAAATGGCCGCTAAAGGAAATTGGATCGAGATCGATCCCGCCGCTTACACCCCCATCGCGCAGGGAATGGTTATCCTCAAACACGGGGCGGAGAAGCATCCCCGGGCGGCGCGGGCGTTTTATAATTTTATGCTTGGCGAAACCGCCGGCAAAATTCTCCAAACCTACGGATACCGCCTCCCTTGAATAAGTTAAAAGCCAGCATCGCCAGTATCGAATCCTCCGGGCATATTTCTTTAGTGGAACTCCGGGTTGCGCCCCCTTCCGGAGAAGCGATGGAGGATTTGTTTAGCTGCGTGGTCATCGAAACCCCGGAGACCGCCCCGTACCTGAGACCCGGGAACACGGTCTATCTCCTCTTCAAGGAAACGGAGGTCTCCATAGGGAAAAACCTTTCCGGGCAGCTTAGCCTGCGCAATCAACTGCCCTGCGCCATCAAAGGGTTTCGCAAGGGGGCGATTCTTACAGAGATTTGCCTGGATTACCGGGGCATCGAAATCGGCGCTATCATCACCACCCGCTCCGCAGAAAACCTGGATTTGAAAATCGGCGACGCGGTAACGGGGCTGATCAAAGCTAACGAGGTATCAATTATGGATATGGAGGATAAAATTGCCGGATTTTAGCTGGCAACCGCTCTGGCTGACCTTCAAGCTGGCCATATTAACTACCGGGGCGCTCCTGTTGGTGGGCGCTCCCCTGGCCTACGGGCTGGCGCACTGGGAAAGCCGCTTCAAATACTTTGTTCAAACCCTGGTGAGTATGCCGCTGGTGCTCCCCCCCACGGTGCTGGGGTTCTACCTGCTGCTGCTCTTCAACCCCGCCAATATGGTGGGAAGGTTTTTAGATTCAACCTTCGATCTGCGGCTGGTGTTTACCTTTGAGGGGCTGGTGGTTGCTTCGGTGATTTACAGCCTGCCGTTTATGGTCAACCCCATTCAGGCGGGATTCCAGAGCCTGCCCGCCTCGCTGGCGGAAGCATCGTACACCCTGGGAAAATCCCGCCTGCAAACCTTTTGGAAAGTGCTCCTTCCCAACCTGAAACCCTCGCTCTTAACCGGAACGGTGATGAGTTTCGCGCATACCGTGGGCGAATTCGGAGTGATCCTGATGATCGGCGGGAGCATTCCCGGGGAGACGAAAGTGGCCTCTATCGCCATTTACGAAGAAGTAGAGGCGCTGAATTATCAAACCGCCAACGCCTATGCGCTGGTTTTGTTTAGCATCACCTTCACAATTTTGCTAACGGTGTACTTAGTAAACCGGCGGTATCTGAAGGCGTTTTAACGGATTGGGGATTGCAGGGGGGATGGTGGATTGATGGAGTAATGGAGTAATGGATTGTTGGATTGATGGATTGATGGATTGTTGTTGAGGAAGAAGAGCAATTTGTTCTCTGATTCTTCGATCTTCGATCCCGCTTGCGGATTTTTCGGAGTGAGTTGATGATCAGTTTGAATATTCAAAAGCGGCTTGTCGCTGCGGAAGGGAACCTGGATCTGAAGCTGGATTTGCAGATTCGGGCGCAGGATTTCGTTACCCTCTTCGGCAAATCCGGGGCGGGAAAAACCACCACCCTGCGCATTTTAGCCGGGCTGGCCGATCCCGATGCGGGACTTATCCGGGTGGGAGAGGAAACCTGGTTCGACAGCCGGGAAGGAATCAACCTGCCGCCGCAGAAGCGCCGCATCGGTTTTGTGTTCCAGGATTACGCCCTGTTCCCCAACATGACCGTGCGCAAAAACCTGGAGTATGCCCTGGAAAACCGCACCGAGCGCGGCATTGTGGAGGAATTACTGGAGATCGTGGGCCTTAAAAATCTGGCAAATCGCAAACCCGGCACGCTCTCCGGCGGGCAGCAACAACGGGTGGCCCTGGCGCGGGCGCTGGTGCGCCGTCCCAAAATTCTGCTGTTAGATGAGCCGCTGTCGGCGCTGGATCTGGAAATGCGCCTGAAATTGCAAGATGAGTTGCTCAACATCCACAAACAGTTTAAAATTACCACCATCCTGGTCAGCCACCATTTCGGGGAGATTTTCAAACTCTCCAACCGGGTAATCGTGATCGAGCGCGGTAAAATCGCCCGTAGCGGCCCGCCTTCGGAAGTTTTTATTGGGAAAAAACTCAGCGGGAAGTTTAAATTCGAAGGTGAAATCCTGGAAATGGAAAAAAGCGAGGTGGTTTACATTCTCACCATTTCCATCGGCAACAACCTGGTAAAAGTGATCGCCACGGAGGCGGAGGCGCAGCAATTGAAGATCGGCGACCGGGTAATTGTGGCCTCGAAGGCGTTCAACCCGGTGTTGATTCCCTTAAAAAATTGATTGGGGGATTGCAACCAAAAAATTCTTCACAAAACCAAAGGAGGAAGCACTATGTCTTCGATACTCGGAGCGATTCTTATCGGGCTGGTCGCCGGCGCGATCGCAAAGTTTTTGATGCCCGGCAAAGATCCCGGCGGCATCATCATCACCATTTTATTAGGCATTGTTGGCGCAGTGGTGGCCACCTACTTAGGCCAGTTGCTGGGAATTTACAGCGAAGGGCAGCAAGCCGGGCTGATCGGGGCGGTAGTGGGCGCCTTGCTGCTGTTACTGATCTACCGGCTGTTCAAAAAGAGCGCCTGAGCGCTCCGTTTTTCCCCTCGCGGAGAAAATTTTTTTCCGCGAGGGGACTTTTAGAGCATGCACTGTATTATCACCCCTTTTTTCTCTCCAAAAATGACATAAATCATGTTTAAACCTGACCGATGTCGTGGTTTTTGATCCGGCGGTTTTGTTAACCTGTCTCCGGAGATGGTAAGTGATGTTACGCAGGCTAAAAAAATTAGCCGCTCCCGAAGGGATTCCTTCGGAAAGAGACACAGAGGGCACAGAGAAAATCAAATATTCAGTGAGTTTTAGACTGGTTCGAGACGCCAACATTTGAAAATATTGACAAAACCTCCGTGTTCTCTGTGTCTCTGTGGCAAACTGTGTAACATCAGATGGTAAGGCAGTGGGAAGCGCGGCGATCATTCACCGTTTTTCCCAATATCCGTTAACCAAACTTCGGAGAAACGCCATGAAACGATTCTATATTTTGTTTCTCATGTTACCTTTTTTATGCCCCGGGCAGGAAAAAGCCGGCGATGAGGCCTACGGAATCTATCCCTACGACAAGTTCGAGAAACCGGAGGTGTGTAAAGCCTGCCACGTGGATTTTTATTACCAGTGGGACCAGGCGATGATGTCGAAAGCCTACACCCACCACTGGGACGAGATCGAGTACTTCAAACTGGCGGTTCCGCACGCGGAAAAGGATGAAAAAGTGGCCGGGGTAAAGGCCGGCTGCAACGGCTGCCACTCCCCGCTGGCCTTCCTGGCCGGGAACACTCCCCCGCCCCGCCCGGAGGAGAATTCCCGCGCCAACGAATCGGTCTCCTGCGACGTTTGCCATACTATTACCGGGTTCGCGGGGGACACGCCCTATAATTTCAACTTCGTCAGCAAGCCGGGGCGCACCAAAATGGGGCCGAAACCGGGGCTGGAGTCTCCCCACCACGTTATTCAGCAAAACGATTTCATCACCACCGCGGAATATTGCGGAACCTGCCACAACGAAAAAAGCCCCTACGGCGCCTGGGTGAAGAGCACCCACCTGGAATGGAAGGAAGGCCCCTACGCCAAAAACGGGGAAGTTTGCCAGACCTGCCACATGCCCAGGGCGGAGGGGAAGAACGCCATCATCGCCACGGAGGCGCGCATGATCGCCCAGCACCTCTTCCACGGGGCGCACGATCCCGGCAAGCTGCGCGGGGTGATCGAAATGCGCATGAATCCCAACCAGCGGGAAGCGGAGCCGGGCGATCCGGTGGTCTTCTCCCTGCAACTGCACAACGCCAAGGCCGGGCATAAAGTCCCCAGCGGCTCTGCGGAAGAGCGGGTGCTGTGGGTGCACGTGGAGGCGCTGGACGCGGCAGGTAAGATTTATCACCTGCCCGTAGATAAAAAAGGATTTCCGGGTGAAGAGTACACCATCGCCTCGGAGGCGCTGGCTTACCAGGATATGGGCGTTCCCCTGGGCATTCCCGATTTTCCGGGCATCCGCCGGGAAGACCTGCCCATCGGCGACCGCATTTTCCGCCTGCCCTATCTGGATCCCCAGGGGCGGATGACCATCATGCAGTGGAACACCGCCTCCTTCGGGCCGGATTACCGCATCGGCCCCCGGGAAACCCGGGTGGAAACCTACACCTGGACCATTCCCGATGATATTTCCGCCGGAAAAGTCTCCGTAAAAGCCGCCCTCTATTACCAGAAATTGCCCCGCCCGGTGCAGCAATTCTTAGAAGTGCCGGAAGAAGAAGCGGAGCCGGTGCTGGTGAATACCGCGGAAACTTATATCGAGGTGTTCGATTGATGATTCATCCGTAAGGCAAAATAATTGAATGGCAAAATGATCGACTAAAAAAATGAATTATTTTGCCATAAAATCATTTTGCCTATAAATGATTGGCTGAATAGTAACGTGTTCGATAAACTGTTTGGAGAAAATCATGCAACTGAAAAGCACTACCTTTGCGATGCTGGCGCTGGTGTTGGCGCTGGCCCAGATCGAGACGGCGTTTTCTATCCCGGCGTTCGCCCGCAAATATAACTTGAGCTGCTCCACCTGCCACGCCCCGGCCCCCCGGCTGAACGCCTTTGGGGGAGAATTTGCCGGGAACGGGTTCGTGATGAAGGATAACGAGCCGAAACGCGCTACCCTGGACACCGGCGACGAAATGCTGCTGCTCCAGCGGGAATTGCCCCTGGCGGTGCGCTTAGACGCCTACGCCCAGTTCATCCCCGGCGCGAAGGGCGATGACGTGGAAGACGATCTGCAAACTCCTTATCTCATCAAGCTGCTATCCGGTGGGCGCGTTTCCAAATCGGTTTCCTACTATTTTTATTTTTTCTTTAGCGAGAGGGGAGAAGTGGCCGGGGTGGAAGACGCCTACCTGCATTTCAACGACCTGTTCGGGGCACCTTTCGATATCATGGCCGGGCAGTTCCAGGTCTCCGATCCCCTGTTCAAGCGGGAGCTGCGGCTCAGCTTCGAGGATTACCAGATTTACCGCGTGCAGGTGGGAGACGTTCCTTCCAATCTCACCTACGACCGCGGGCTGATGCTCACCTACACCGCGCCCTGGGGCAGCGACTTTGTCGGGCAGATTTTGAACGGAAACGGCATCGGCGCGGCGCGGGAAAACCGCCAGTTCGATGGCGACAAGTTCAAGAATTTCGCCCTGCGCTGGACCCACGAGGTAAGCGTGCTGCGCCTGGGGCTGTTCGGGATGTACGGCAAATCCGAAGATCGCAGCACCCGCAACGCCAACCAGCTATGGTACGCCGGGCCGGACGCCACCCTGACGCTGGGGCCGTTCGAGCTCAACGCCCAGTACCTCTGGCGCAGCGACGACAACCCGTACTATGCTTCCCCTAAACCAGGCGAACAGGTGGAAACCAAAGGCGGGTTCGGAGAGCTGATTTTTACCCCCCGGGGCGCAAGCAGCCGCTGGTATTTGATCGGGCTGTACAACAAGGTCACTTCCAATATTCAGAAAATAGCGCCGGAAAGCAGCCCTGTGGAGTACGAAAGCGCCGGTTTCACCGCCACCTACCTGCTCGCCCGCAATTTACGGCTCGTGGGCGAATATAATTACGATTTCGAGGGAGAGCGCAACCGCATCATCCTGGGAGCGGTGGCGGGGTTTTAGAGGGGGTGTTGGATTGGTGGAGTGCTGGATTGGTGGGGTATTGACCGGGAGTACGCGAGTCGTATTGGTGTGTAAATAAACGAAAATTGCATGAACAGGTAAAAAATTCCCCTCCTTTTTCAAGGAGGGGACAGCGTCGTGAAGCCCGGCTTGCCGGGAGAACGACGCAGGGGTGGTCAAAGCCGCCAAACTCACGCAATCACCCCTATGTCGTTCGTGGCGTAGTCAACACCGAGGCACGGGCCGGGGATTATCTCCCCAAAAGGTTAGCGCGCAAAGATTTCCTTGAAGAAATCCTGCATCGACTGCCAGGAGGCGGAGTCTGCCGCGGCGTTGTAAGCTAGGGGCATCCCGAACTCCTGCCCGAATTTGTCCGCATCCGGGTTGGTGAAAGCGTGCAGGGCCCCGGGGTAGGAAATGAAACGGTAATCCACCCCGGCTGCTTCCATCTCCTGTTTGAAAGCATCGATCTGCTCCGCCGGTACAAGGGGATCATCCGCTCCATTGCAGACCAGCAATTTCGCCTTTACCCCGCCGGGCTCCGGGGTGTGCATGGAACCGAGACTGCCGTGAAAACTGACCACCCCATCCAAATCGACGCCGGTGCGCGCCATGTGCAGCACTACCCCGCCCCCAAAGCAGTAGCCGATGGCGGCGATCCGTTCCGGGTCAACCGTAGGCTGGCTTTTCAGCAGTTCCAGTGCGGCGTTGAATCGCGCTTCTCCCGCGGGAAGATTTTGCATCACTTCCATGGCGAATTTCTGGGCGTCCTCGGGATGGGCGGCCTGTTTTCCCTCTCCGAACATGTCCACTGCCAGGGCGGTATAACCCAGTTCCGCCAACATGCGGGCGCGTTTGCGGGCGTACTCGTTATGCCCCCACCACTCGTGTACCACCAGCACCCCGGGGCGTTGGCCGGTCACGGTTTTATCGTAAGCGAGATACCCTTTCAGGGTGACGCCCTCGGCGCTGTAATCCACTGCTTCCGCGTGGATTTTTTCGGCAGGCTCTTTCTCCCTGCCGCATGAAAAGGCGAGCAAGAGCAGTAAAAGACTTCCCAATACATATTTCATGATCATTCCTCCGTTTTTTGCTGCCCAAGATAACACATTCAGCCCTGCTGCACAACCTTTGATGAAGAATTCGATGCCGGATACTCGCTTGCCCCTTCGGGGACGCTGGATGCTCGATGCTGGATACTCGATAATACGCCATATCCCCAATCCGAAACCTGTGGTGAGCCCTTCGGTAAACTCAGGACAAGCTCCAGTCGAACCATCCCCAATCCCAAATCCCTACCCCCTCCCGCCCTGCATCTTCTCCATCATCTCCTGCACCCGTTTCAGTTCCGCTTGCAGTTGCTCCCAGGCGGCAGCTTGCTCCTTGCGCATTGCCGCATGAAACTCGTTCATCTCCTGGTGCAGGTTGCCGACCATTTTTTCAACCGTGAGAGTATTGTCAACAGTCATTTCATCCACGAAAATCGCATTTGCCAGCGACAATCCCAAAATGCCCCCTCCCAGCACCGAAATGATAAAATATCCCCGCACCACCCCGATCATGGAAGCGGAAATCCCTTTCTCCACCAGGGCGTCGGGAATTTCGTACCAGCCTTCCACGGTGAACACTTTGAACAGGGAATAAGCGGAGCGAAGCGGGTCGCCGAAATGCTCCGGGGCGATCCCGGCGAACAGCATGGTTCCGCCCATGGCCAGAGAGAAATTCAGGATAAAAAGCGCGGCGAAGATGCCCACGGAAGCGCGCAGGGAGCGCCCCACCCCGGCAAAAATTTTGTTGGCGTTGGGAATGAAATGAAAAATCCGGAAGAAACGAAACAATCGCCCTACCCGCAGCACCAGGAAAATCGCGAAGGCGTGCACATTCATCAGCGGGGCTAAGAGGGAGGGCATGCTCAGCAGCACCACGATAAAATCGAAGCGGTTCCAGGCAAGCGCCCAGTAGCCGCGAAAACCGTGCAGGCGGATTTTCAGCGTGGCTTCCAGCAGAAAATAGATCATGCACGCGTAATCGATCCAGAACAGAATGCCGCGCGTGAAGGAATGGACGTTGGGGAATTCATCCAGGAACAATACCAGGGTGTTGATCAAGATCAGGGCGATAACCGTTCTTTCGCTAATGAGAAAGGCGATCAGCCGGTTTCCGGGCGGTTTCGATGGAATTGGGGTTTTGATGATCCGTCTCCTTTCTGTTCAACCATTCTTTGAAATCGCAAGATAATTCAATGGCAAAATAATTCAAAAATCATTTTGCCATTGAACTATTTTACCTTATTCTTCCCGGAAAAACGCATCGCTTGATTTGTTACCGTGCACTTTTTTAACAACAGCGAATTTAGCGTAATTTGTCATGCCCGAATGTAGTAATCGGGCATCCATAGGCTTGATTTTCCCTGGATTCCCGCTAAAGCTTGTCCCCGCAGGTATTAAGCGGGGAACATGCGGGAATGACAAAAGTGCACGGTAATGCATCGCTTGAACAATTTTGATCGCGAAGGTGTAACGCTCAAATGAATCTTGCCGCAGATAGACCGGGTTACCTGCCCGCGGCCGGCTATTTTTTCAAAATGGCCCGGGCGGATCTTTTCGTGATCGCCGATGACCTGCAATATACCACCGCGGGCCTGGTGCACCGGGCGCTGATCCGCAGCGCCGGCGGGCCTTTATGGTTGAGCGTGCCGGTATTGACCGGCGGAAAAGGGATTCAGCAAATCCGCGAAGCGCAGATCGACAACAGTAAAAACTGGCGGCAGAAACATCGCAAGGCGCTGCGCCTGAACTACCGATATGCGCCTTATTTCGAGTATTACGAGGATTTTTTCGAGCAGCTTTACGGCAGGGAGTGGAAATTCCTGATCGACCTGAATCTAACGGGGATTGAATTCCTGAGCTCCGCGGCCGGGATTCGTACTCCTCTCCGATTCAGCTCGGAGTTTAATACTCTCGCGGGCGCCACAGAAAAAATCATCGACATTGCCCGCAAAACCGGTTGCCGGGGTTACCTGGCCTTGCGGGAGGATCGGGCATTCCTGGAAGCGGATCTCTTTGCAGAGGCGGGTATTGCGCTGGAGTGGCTGGATTTTTCCCCGCCGGGCGGGCAAGAAATGCTGAATTTATCCCTGATCGACATGCTATTTCACCACGGGCCGGAGACTGCAAAACGATGCGGTTTTGCGCGCTGAATTTTATTCATGGCGGCGTGATTAAATTGCGAATCAACCATTCATCCATCAATCCATCAATCCATCAATCCATTCATCCAACGCAACATTACTCCCCCGCCTTCAGTTTTCCGGCAAAAAACCCGATCACGCTACAGCAAAACCCCAGCAGGATATACCCGATCCCGGTTTCGGCAAACCATGCCGGTTCGAGGCCGCGCAGGTGGCCGTGGGATTCCAGGTAGTAGAACAGCAGGGTTCCGCAAAAGCCGAATACGATGGAAAAATTCACCTGCCGGGCCGCCGCGCCGCGCCGAAATGCCGAGATCACCGGGATAAACACGGTAGTGGTGAGGATGCCGGAAGAGAGATAAAAAATATCCCACAGCGATTCGGTAAACCAGGCATAGAGCAACGCCAACCCCACTGCCCCTACCGACACCCAGCGCGCCAGCGCCTCCAGCCGGGCCCCGTTCCAGCGCTCGTTTAAGTGCGGTTCCAGCAAATCGTAAGATATTGAGAGCGCCACCACGTTGCTGCAAGTATCCACGGTGGACATGGCCGCCGCTACCAGCCCGATCCCTAACAACACGCTCAACCAGGGAGGGGTAAAATCCTGCATCAGAACGTTGAAAATGACCGCGCCGTCTTGCAGCCGGGCGGGAATTTCCCCCTGCAAAGGGGGGTACAATGCCAGGGCGGAGAGGCCGATGATCATGGGCAGAATCCCCACGAACACCAGGGAGTTGAATCCCGCGACCAGCACCCCCTTGCGCGCTTCCCAATCGCTGCGGGCGGCCTGGAGGCGTATCCATACGTCGGTTTCCACCAACCAGCCGGGCAGGTAGGCAAAGAAAGTGAGAGCGATGAGCGCAATCCCGGGAGAAAAGAACCAGGGCATTTCCGGGGAAGATTTAGGAGCAACCGCGGAGGCGGCGAAGAGGTCTGTCGGGGCGGTACCGCTGGCCTGCGCCGCGAGAATTCCCACCGCAGCCATAACGGTAATGAACAGGGCTACCAGGGCGTATTGGAATTTGTCGGTGGAAACCACCGCCTCAAAACCGCCGGTAAAGGTGTACAGCGCCACGATCAACGCGATAATGGAAATAGTAAGTTTATGGGAAATTCCCAGGAAAGGGGCGATGTTCTTCCCCGCGGCCCAGATTTCCGCCCCCGCCCAGACGATGAAGACAAAAATCAGCGCCGGGGCCAGCAGTTGCCGGCTGCGCCGCCCGAAGCACTTCTCCAGCAATTCCGGCTGGGAAAATACTTGCAGCTTGCGAAACAGGGGGGCAAAGCTGAAAAAACCCAGCATGGTTACCAGCCAGGGGATGCTGAGCAGCCAGGCCGCACCCATTCCGTACCAGTAGAACAACTGCACCCCGTACACGCAGGACCAGCTGATGGACATCATGCTGGCGGAGATGGAAAGCCCGCTGGACCAGCCGGAGAGTTTTTTGTCCGCGGACCAGAACGATTGGTTGCCGGAGGGTTTTTGCCGCCGGCGATCCCGCCGCCAGATGTAAATACCGATGCCCACTACCACGAGGCTGTAGAACAGAAAGGCGATCCAGTACATTGCGGTTTGTTTCATCGCTTACCGGCTTCCGCTTGGTATATTGCATGAAGGCAAACTGTGATTCTTTGCGGTATAGGGTATAGGGTATAAGGCATCGTTTCTCCAATACCCTGTTTATGCTCGTCACGATGCTCTGCATCGTGACGCCAGGGGGGAAGCTCTGCTTCCTGCCGCCCTCAGGCGCGCTCGCTCATGGGCAGGTATTTCTGCGGCTCCGCCACGCTGCGGTAGGCCGGGCGAATGATCCGCCCCCCGTTGATGATCTCATCCAGGCGGTGCGCCGACCAGCCCGCCACCCGGGCCATGGCAAACAGGGGAGTGTAAATTTCTTCCGGAAATCCTAACATATCATACACAAAGCCGGAGAAATAATCCACGTTGGGCGCAATCACTTTGTCGGATTGCTTTACTCTGGCAAACGCCCCGGGGGTAACTTCCGCCACGGTCTGGTAAAGGTTGAATTCATCCAAACGGCCCTTCACCTCCGCCAGTTCCCGGGCTTGCCGGTTCAGGATGATCGCCCGGGGATCGGATTTGGTATAGACCGCGTGCCCCAGCCCATACACCAGGCCGGTGCGGTTGTGCGCTTCCTTGCGAACGATTTTTTCGATGTACGCGGCAACTTCCTCCCGGTCCGCCCAGTCTTTCACGTTCTCTTTGATGTTCCGCATCATCGCCATCACGTTGGCGTTGGCGGCGCCGTGCAGGGGGCCCTTCAGGGAACCGACGGCCGCGGCCATGGCGGAGTAGGTATCGGTCAAGCTGGAGGATAGCACGTGCACTGCGAAGGTGGAATTGTTGCCGCCCCCGTGTTCGGCGTGCAGCACCAGCGCCAAATCCAGGATTTGCGCTTCCAGCTCCGTGAACTGCCCGGTAGGGCGCAGCATGTGCAGAAAATTTTGGGCAATATCGTAATCGCCGCGGGGCGGGTTGAGGTACAGCGCTTCCCCGTGGAATTTATGGCGCAGAGCCAGAAAGGCATAGGCAATAATGGAGGGGGATTTGGCCAGCAGTTCCAGGGATTGGCGGATCACGTTGGGAATGGAAGTCTCTTCGGGGTTTTCATCCAGGGTATAAAGCGCCAGGGTTACCCGCTGCAAGGCATTCATCACGTTCGGGCTGGTGTATTGCAGGATGTTGGTGGCGATCAGGCGATTGGGCAGTTTCATGCGCGGGTAGAGATTGGCTTCATATTCCTGTAGCTCCGCAGCGGTGGGAAGCTTTCCGAATAGGAGCAGGTAGGTAACTTCCGCAAACCCGCGCCGCTTTTCTTTTTGAATCCCTTCCACGATGTCCACGATATCGATCCCGCGATAGCGCAGCTGGCCGTCCACCGGCGTTAGCTTCCCGTCGTTTTTCTGGGAGCCGATCACGCCGGAGATTTTCGACAGCCCCGCCAGCACCCCGGAACCGTCGGCGTTGCGCAAGCCGCGCTTCACGTCTAATTGGGTATATAACTCTCGCTCCACGGTGTTGCGCTGGATAACTTCCCGGGAAACTTTAGTGATAAAATCTATGCTCATAAGGTGGGTCTCCATCATTTATAAGGTAAAGGGTGCAAAGGAATCGGAAATGAACGCTCGCTATCCGGCTGCCCGGCAATGTAAACTTTGCTTGCATCTTTTCCCTGCCTATATTTTTGATAATTTAACATGAATAGGTAAATTTTCGTACTTGAATTTTTAAAAAGGAGGCCCGGTTCATCCTTGCCCCTTTCAGCCCTGACGAATAGATTTTTTTCGCACAAAAATTTGCATAGTGGAAAGGGTTTGCAGGCGGTGATTCATTTTTTATTCAATAAATAAATTGAATTTTGAGTATCTTTTCGCTTGACATCCGCGCATTTGAAGCACAAGTTTTTGATGGATGTTTCAAGTATGCTGGCAAAATGATCAGATCAAGGATCGCAATTGCTATGATGAACCCGATCAAAATCATAGTTACGATTTTATTTATCGGCGCAGGCGTGAATTTACCCGCCCAGGATTACTGGGTTAAATTATCCCCGCCGACTTCCCGGCATCTGTACAAACTGCATTTTCTCGACAACCGGCTCGGCTGGGCGGCCGGGGAACAGGGCGCAATTTTCAAGACCACCGACGGGGGGCAGAACTGGGCATTCCAAACCTCCAATATCGACCGGGATATTCTGGATATCTTTATGCTGAATGCCGCCCGCGGCTGGGGGCTGGCGCATCTCTATCCCGCCGGCGCGGACAGCGTTTACGGAACCTACATCCTGAAAACCGCCGACGGGGGAAGCAACTGGAGCCCCGCATTCTACCCGGAGCAATATTTTTATACCATCATGTTTCTCGACCCCCTCACCGGCTGGATGGGCGGGGAAGGAGGGCTTTTGTTGGGCACTACCAACGGTGGAGCGAACTGGTTTGAAGCAACCGTAACCCCCGGCTCCGGTTCCGGTTTTCCCATTCACAATATCCGCTTTTTTTCCCCCCACTACGGCTACGCCATGGGCGGGCGGTTCGACATTGCCGGGGTGGTTTGGCAAACCATAAACGGGGGTGACCGCTGGGACCCGTTCGTGGTGGGGCCGGAGCCGATATACGACATGCACTTCGAAGATTCACTGAAGATTTTAGCCATCGGGGGCGACCTGGATTTTGGCTCCGGCCAGGTGAGCACCACCGACGGGGGACTGAATTGGGCGTACCTCTACCTGGGCATCTTCGGGCAGGCGCGGGCGCTCTCCTTCCGCACACAAACGGAAGCCTGGGCGCCGTTGGGATTTACCGGAACCTACATGTACACTCTCGACGGGGGCCGGAGCTGGACCAGTCTTTACACCCCGGACAGCTCCGCGATCTACGACCTGGTGTTCACCGATTCCCTGACCGGTTACGCGGTAGGGGACTCCGGAACCGTGCTCAAATACCGTTCGCTGATCGTGCCGCTAATTGACCGGCCTTTGCCCGCGCCCGCAAGCGTGGAATTGTATCCGAACTATCCCAATCCCTTCAACCCCTCTACCAATTTCGGATTTCGCCTGCCTGCCAGTGTCAGTCAGGCAGGGATTTCGGATTTCGGAACTGTCAATATAGCTGTTTTTGATATTACCGGGCGGAAGGTGGCTACCCTGGTAGATAAAGCATTACCGCCCGGCGAGTATGAAGTGCAATGGAACGGGCGCGACGATTATGGGAAAGA
>WYBG01000389.1 GCA_011526015.1 Deltaproteobacteria bacterium
ATCCGAAAACCTGCGCTAGAAAAGTGGGATATTCAAATTTTCCCTTATCCCGTATAATGGTACTTTATTTTTTTCTATGTCCCTTACTTGTTTTTTTGTAACATTTTAGCGCTATGAAAAATTCGGAAATTTTGGCCGCTTATCCTTTCGTCTGTCATTCCCGCGAAGCTTGTCCCCGTGAATACGGGGAGTGGGAATCCATATTCTAAGCCACTTCTCTGGATTCCCGCCTTCGCGGGAATGACATTTTGCGTGAGTTTTTCAAAGGGCTAAAGTGGTACGTTTTTTTCATAGGGCTAAAATGATACAAAAAATGAAAAATGCCATATTTAGGGTTGCAAATTTAGAGATTTTATCTTAATATTTTTTTCCAATACCGGGCCAAATGGCCGGGGAGAAACCCGTTACAGGCTGCATGATGTCATTAACACTCCTCTCTCTTGCACATTCCGGGCAAGCAACGGGGTGTGCGCCTTCCCTGGAAGTAACGGTACGCCTTTCATGATTTAGCGTGCGAAATGATAAACTTGACAATGTCGATTTCGCATCTAACCGTCCGACTGCGCAACAAATCCGGCGGCGATCGCTCCACAGGAACTTATTCCCAAAAGGGATGATCCAATCCCTTTAAATGTCTCACTTAACTTGATGAGGTAAATAATGCAAGAATTTCGAACCACCAGATCCTTCCGCCGGCTCGCTATCGCCGGGCTATGGCTGCTCATCGGCCTGGCTGCCGGGTTGCTCGCTCAACCGGCGGAAATTCCCTTTCACATGGAGTCTTACTATCTCCATTCCGGGACGCACAACGGCCCTGCCGCGCCCCCGGAGCAAACCTACCTGGCCTTCAGCGAGGTACTAAAACTGAACGGCGCGCCGTGGCTGCGGCTCTATTTTTCCGACGCCGAACTCGGCAACCGCAGCTACCTGATCATTACCTCTCTGCAGGACGGAGCCTGGCAACGCCTGAACGCCGCCACGCTAACGCAGTGGGAAAACAGCAGCGCCTATTTCAACGGCGACGCGGTGAGAATCGACCTCTACGCCGCCCGGAATGACCGCGACCTTTTTATCCGCATCGATGAAGTGATGGCCGGGGAATGGGCTTCCGGCAGCCCCATCGAAAGCCAGTGCGGGCCTACCGACGACCGCATCCCCTCCGACGACCCCCGCGCCGGGCGGCTGATGAGCATTGGCTGCACCGGCTGGATCATCACCAACGGCGCGTTAGTGACCGCCGGGCATTGCTTAGGCGGAACGGTGATGCAATTCAACGTTCCCATGTCCCTGCCCAACGGAACGGTGCAGCACCCCGGCCCGGAGGATCAGTACCCGGTCGATCCGGCCAGCAAATTAGGGTACGGGAGCGGGGTGGGAAATGACTGGGGAGTATTTCAGGTGTTCCCGAACTCCAACACCGGCTTGCATCCCATCGTCGCCCAGGGAGACGCGTTTACCGTGGTGCAGGACTATGATCCGGACAGCATTCGCATTACCGGTTATGGAGTGGACTCCAGCCCGGCTTCTTATAACCAGATTCAGCAAACCCACCTGGGTCCCAACGCCGGCTCATCCGGCACCACCATGCGCTACGTGACCGACACCGAAGGCGGCAACTCCGGCAGCCCCATCATTGATGAGGCTACCAATCGCGCCGTCGGCGTTCACACCCATGGCGGCTGCACCACCAGCGGGGGCAATAATAACGGCACCAGCGCCTTCCATCCCGATTTCTGGACGGCGCTCATCAGTTCCGGGATGCTGGTTCCGCTTCCGCCCGAAGATTTCACCGCCTACAGCGATTACACCATTCCCACCTCCATGCTGCTAACCTGGAGCGACCCGACTCAATATATCATCGGGGACACTCTTTTGGCGGAAGATTTTACCATCCAAATCGAACGCGACGGCGTTTTGGTCGATTCCGTGGATGGCGGCGCCGGCCAATATTTAGACCAGGGATTGAATGACGGGCAGGAATATTTCTATGAAATCTACGCCCGGTTGAACGATACCCATTTGCCCAGCACCAAAGTGCAGTTCTCCTGGATTGCCGGCGGCTCCCCGGTGCCTCAATCGCCTTCTAATTTTTCTATCGCCGGGAACCAGCAGCAGGTGACCCTCACCTGGATCAACCCGGTCCGCAATGTCGATGGCACCCCGATGGACGATCTGGGGGGCATTAACTTATATCAGAACGGGGAATTGGTAGAAACGTTCACCCGCGCCCCTGCGGATAGCGGCAAGGCGGATACCGCGGTTTTCTCGCCCGCCGCAACGGGATATTACGAATGGCACATCACCGCCGTTGATAACGAAGATCCGCTAAACGAGAGCGAGCCTACCCTACCCGTGGGAACGCCCTTGAGCATCCCGATTGGGGATGAATTCAGCGCCGCGGGTGCGCCCAATCCCGGTCTGTGGCTCAACTCCACCGCAGAGGTCAATAACCGGGCGGAAAATCCCCCCAGCGCCCCCTATGCGTTGAACCTGAACGGTTCACCGGATGGAGAAGACGTGGTGGATCTGAAAGGATTGGATTTGACCGGTTTGGAGGGCAGCGGGGTCACCCTGGCGTATTCTTACCAGCCCCAGGGCAAGGGAAACGCCCCGGAGCCGGAAGACAGCCTGCGAGTCTATTTCAAAAACAGCCAGGAAGAGTGGATTTTGGTGCGCTCTTACCCCGGCAGTCCCAATCAGCCGTTTGCTCAAGAATCCATTGAAATCGAATCCGTTCCCTCCGGCGGGGGCAGCTTCTTCCACGGGCAGTTCCAGGTGCGTTTCCGCTCCACCGGCGGGGCGGGACCCTTCCCCAACGATGACTGGTTCATCGACGACGTGTCCATCACCACCCCGGTGGGAATCGAAGCGCCCGCATTTGTGCCCGGGGAATACGCAGTGATGCAGAATTATCCCAATCCCTTCAATCCCGCCACCACGATTGTGTACCAACTGCCGCAGCGCAGCGAGGTAAAATTGGCGATTTATAACACCCTGGGGCAAAAGGTGCGTACCCTGCTGGATCAACCGGCGGAGGCGGGAACCCATGCGGTGGAGTGGAACGGGCGCAACGACGCCGGCCAGCCGGTCGCCAGCGGAATTTACGTGTACCGCTTCGAGGCCGGGGATTACCGGAAGGTGCAAAAAATGATTCTGCTGAAATAAAACCGGTTTTTGCCGGGGCGATTCGCGAATCGCCCCTACGACGTCTCGGTAGTGGTTATATTTTGACTGATAATGTTTGCTTGAGATTCAATTTTATGCCACGAAGCCACAAAGTCGCTAAGTTTTCACCAAGTATTTAAAGCTTTTTGTGATGCTTCGTACCTTTGTGCCTTAGTGGCAACTACTTTTCATCGGTCAAGACTTAACCACTACCGACGTCTCAAATATTTTAAACCCAATCAAGGAGACGCTTGATGAAACCCGCATTTCAAATAATACTGGCAGCTTTCCTGTTAGGAATTCTTTGCCAAACCGCGCCGTCAGGGGCGCAAACCCGCCCGTCCAAAATTGATCCTCACCTTCAGGGGGTGCTAAACGCCGCGCAGGATGGCGAGCTCATTCCGGTTTATATCATGCTCGGCGACCGCCTCTCCCTGCAAGACCTGCAATCCATGACCGGCCACCTGAAGCGCCGGGAGCGCCGCGCCGAAGTGGTGCGCATTTTGAAAGAACACGCCGCGGTCACCCAGGGCCGGGTGCTCGCCTACCTGGAAAACGCTGAGAAACAAGGATCGATTGACCGGATCGAGAACATCTGGTCGATCAACGTCATCGCCTTCCATGCCAAACCGGCGGCGATCTACGACCTGGCCCGCGATTATGCCGAGATCGAGCAAATCCGCTACGACCGCCCCATCTCCCGGGAAGAAGCGCAGGATGACCTGGGCATTTCCCGCTACAATGAAGAGAACAATATATCCCTGGGACCTACTTTTGCTCCGCAGCAAGGATTGATTTTGATTCGCGCTCCCCTGGTGTGGGCGGAAGGCGACAGCGGCCAGGGTGTAGTGCTGGCCAACGTGGACGGCGGCGCGGAGTGGCGGCATCCTGATTTGGTGAAAAACCTCTGGAACAACTTAGGGGAAGACGCCAACGGCAACGGTCGAACCGTCATCTGGAACGGCAGCAGCTGGGTGTTCGACCCCGGCGACGTCAACGGCATCGATGACGACGGCAACGGCAGAGTGGATGATTTCATCGGCTGGAATTTCTCCAACAACAGCAACGATCCTTCCACGTCCAGCAGCAGCCACGGCACTTCCACCGCCGGAATTTTAGTCGGCGACGGCACCAACGGAACCCAGACCGGGGTGGCCCCGCGCGCCAAACTGATGGATTTGAACATCAACAGCGCCGGGGAATCCGGCTGGTGGGCCGCTTACCAGTACTCCTTCGAGAACGGGGCGGACGTGACCACCAGTTCCTTCAGCGCCAAGTGGTATTTCTCGCCCCAGCCCAATTACCCGATGTTCCGGCAGATCAACGATATGGAGTTAGCCGCGGGAACCCTGCACACCAACTCCACCAGCAACGACGGCAACTCTACCGGCATTCCTTTCAATATTTCCGCGCCCGGCTGCAGCCCCGGCCCCTGGATGCATCCCGATCAAACTTTAGTGGGGGGAATCAGCTCGGTGGTGGGGTCCGCCAACGTGGAAGCGTTCAGCGACGTGATCACCTCGAGCTCCCCCTGGGGTCCCTGGACCTGGGAGGACTACCAGGCCAACCATCCCTCCTATCCCTTTACCATGCCCCTGGCATACCAGGATTACCCCTACGAGACCATCCCCGGTTCCATGGGGTTGATTAAACCCGACGTGGCCGCCCCGGGTAACGGCACAACTTCCCTCTCGCCTGGCGGGGGGTATTCCGGCTTCAGCGGAACCTCCGGGGCCACGCCCCACCTGGCCGGAGTCGCCGGATTGATGTTGGGGATCAACCCGGATTTGGAGCCGGAAGACCTGAGCCGGATTATGCAAACCACCGCGGTGGAGAAAGGCGAGCCGGGTAAAGATAATCGCTATGGCGCCGGGCGGGTGGATGCCTACGCCGCCTACCTGCAAGCCCTCGCGGAGGCCGGCTCCCCTGCAGCTCCCGCCGCCTTGACGGCTTACAGCGATTACACCACCCCCACCTCGATGTTATTGGAGTGGGAGAACCCGGCTTATTTATTGAACGGCGATACCCTGCTGCCGGGCGATTTTTCCATTGTGATCATCCGCGATGGAGAAAAAACCGACTCCGTCTCCGGGGCGCTTAATACGTACACCGACATGGGGCTGAACGACGGGCAGGAGTACGCTTACGAAATCTACGCCAAAGTGGACAGCAGCGGGCGCAGCAGCGGCTCGATCAGCGCCTCCTGGATTGCCGGAGGCTCGCCCATCCCCAACCCGGCGACGAACTTCAGCGTGAGCGGGAGCCTGAACCAGGTCACCCTGTATTGGCACAGCCCTTCCGAGAACGTTGACGGAACCCCGATGGACGATTACGCCGGGGTGAACGTCTATCGCAACGGGACGCTGGCAACCACTTTTACCCGCACCTCCGCAGACACCGGGGCGGCAGATTCGGACAGTTACACGGTCGATCCGCCGGGATATTACGACTGGCATATTACCGTGGTGGACAACGAGAATCCCTCCAACGAAAGCGAACCGACCATTGCCCTGGGAACGCCGCTGAATATTCCCATTTCCGATGAATTCACCACTGTTGGCGCGCCCAACCCGGGTCTCTGGATCAATAGCGGCGCAGAGGTGAACAACCGCTCGGATAATCCCCCCAGCGCTCCTTACGCGCTCAATTTGAACGGCTCGCCTGACGGGGAAGACATTGTTGACCTCAAACCGCTGGATTTGACCGGAATGGAAGGCAGCGGCATCTTCCTTTCTTATTATTATCAACCCCAGGGCAGCGGCAACGCCCCGGAGCCGGAAGACAGCCTGAGAATCTATTTCAAGAACGATCTGGATGAGTGGGTGCCGGTCAAATCCTATCCCGGTTCCCCCAAACTGCCCTTTGCGCAGGAGACCATCGAAATCGCCTCCGCGCCGGCCGGCAGCGGCAGCTACTTCCACGGGCAGTTTCAGGTGCGTTTCCGTTCCACCGGCGGGGCGGGGCCCTTCCCCAACGATGACTGGTTTATCGACGACATCATCCTCGACACCCCGGTGGGTATCGAAGCGGACGCGCCGGTTCCCCTCACTTTTGCGGTCAGCCGGAATTACCCCAATCCCTTCAACCCCTCCACGACCATCGAATATCAGCTTCCGCAGCAGAGCGAAGTAGAGCTGATCGTGTATAACACCCTGGGGCAGAAAGTGCGCACCTTGCTCCGCCAATCCGCGCCGGCCGGCTACCACAAAGTGGTATGGGACGGGCGCAACGATAGCGGCCAGGCGGCGGCCAGCGGAATCTATCTCTACCGCTTCAGCGCCGGGGATTATCGCATGATCCGCAAAATGGTTTTATTGCGATGAGCAATGAAGCGTGAAACCTGATGCGTAGAAAGCGAAACCCGGGGATGGCGTTTCGCCGGCGCGCTCCGGTTTTTCTTCTTCTTGACAACGTTTGGCGCCCGGGCATTTCTCTTTTTCAAAAAGTGAACTGCCCGGGCATTTTTTGTGTGGTTAATTTTCGAATCTTATCAATCCCCTCCCCCCTTTTATATCCCTCATCTCACAACTCCTGTTTTCCGGGTGAATTTATACTCGTTGAGAGTTAGCTTTACACTGTCATGCTCGCGAAAGCGGGCATCCAGAAGCGCTGGAAAATCAATGGATTCCCGCTTTCGCGGAAATGACATGAAGCGTGAAATTCTAACCCTTAATCATGTACTATCACGTAGTCTTTGACAATTTTAGGGTTGCCGATATGGGTGTTTGCAGGGTTCGTTCCCGAAGTTCCCCTCCCGGGAGGGGAATTGGAGACGACGCCACTTGATACCCGCCAAAATTGTCAAAGACCACGTGATAAGACATAGTACAGCCTTTATCAGTATAAACCCTACCCGCTTTTCCTGCAATTTCCCTCAATCACCAAAAATGGCGAAAAAACTTTTTCATCCCTTTCCTTTGATTGATGATGGTTCGTAAATTAACCCGAACATAAAAGGGCGATTCAATGCAGCATCCTACCCCTCACTTACCAACCTTAATCCGGAGGAATGATGAAACGTGTACGTTACCTTTTAACCGTTGCGATATTGTTGATCGCAACATCAACCTCTTTTGCCGCAGACCCGCCCACGACCTTCGACCTGCGCGACGTGGGAGGCAATAACTACGTTACCTCGGTTAAAAACCAGCAGGGAGGCACCTGCTGGACGCACGGGGTCATGGCGGCGATGGAGAGCAACCTGCTGATGACCGGGGCCTGGGCGGCCGCCGGGGAAATCGGCGAGCCGAACCTTGCGGAATACCACCTGGACTGGTGGAACGGGTTCAACACCTTTAACAATGACGACGATCCCGGCGGGGTCGGGTTAACCGTGCACCAGGGAGGCGATTATCGCGTGGCCACGGCCTATCTTTCCCGGGGAGAGGGAGCGGTGCGCGACATCGACGGGCAGTCCTACAACAGCCCGCCGGCGCGCTTCAGCCCCGGTTACCATTACTATTACCCCCGCGACGTCGAATGGTTTATGGTCGGCCCGAACCTGGGAAACATCAATACCATCAAAAACATGGTGATGGCCGAAGGCGCCGTGGGCACCTGCATGTGCTACAGCGGCTCTTTCATCAGCAACTACATCCATTACCAGCCCCCTGCCAGCACCCTCGATCCTAACCACGCCATCGCCATTGTCGGATGGGACGATAACAAAGTCACCCAGGCCCCGCAGCCCGGCGCGTGGCTGTGCAAGAACAGTTGGGGAAGCAGTTGGGGCCTCAACGGCTATTTCTGGATTTCCTACTATGATAAGCATTGCGGCAATCACCCGGAAATGGGGGCCATCACCTTCCGCGGCGTCGAGCCGCTGGCTTTTGACCGCATTTATTACCATGATTATCACGGGTGGCGGGCTACCAAGCCCAATACCACCGAGGCATTCAACGCCTTTGTGGCGGAGGGCGATGAATGGGTGATCAGCGTCAGCTTTTTTACCGCGGCAGACAACGTGGATTATTCCATCAAGATTTATGACCGCTTCGAGAACAATGAATTGTCGGATGAACTGGCCGCGGAAGACGGCGCTATCGCTTACACCGGGCTTCACACCGTCAATTTGAACACCCCGGTTTCGCTAACCAACGGGGATGATTTCTATGTGTACCTGTTTCTCTCCGCCGGCGGCCACCCTTATGACCGCACCTCCGAAGTGCCGGTGCTGTTAGGCGCAACCGCCCAGAGCACCATCGTGAACTCGGCTGCGAATCCCGGGGAGAGCTACTATCGCGAAGGCGCAGCCTGGATGGATTTCTATTACTATAATGACCCGCCCTGGCCGGCGGGCACCGCGAATTTCTGCATCAAAGCCCTGGCCGTTGAGGATGATCCCACCCATACCGGCAACGTTGATACGAATATGCCCGCGGATTACGCCCTGTATCAAAACTACCCGAACCCCTTCAATCCCTCCACGACCATCGAATACCGCCTGCCGGAAGCAGGTTACGTGCAGATCGAAGTTTATGATATGTCCGGCCGGATGGTGCGCAGCCTGGTGAACGGCAATGTTCAGGCCGGTCTGCACTCCGTGGCCTGGGATGGCGCTAATGACCGCGGCGACCGGGTAGCCAGCGGCGTCTATGCGTACCGGCTCACTGCCGGGAACTATCACGCCGTGCGGAAGATGGTGTTGCTAAGATGAGTGTAACCGGGCGGCGATTCGGGGTGATTTGTCAAGAAGTCCGATGGCAAAGCCTCAACCGGACGCTCCTGGAGTTCGCTGCCGTGCACTTTTTTAAAGCGAAGCAATTTTGTCGAATTTGTCATGCCCGAATGCTACCCGCTTAAAACATGCGGGCACAAGTTTAATCGGGCATCCAAGATAGCTCGGCAAGGTGGATTCCCGCTAAAGCTTGTCCCCGCAGGTATTAAGCGGGGAACA